>NZ_JBFBBA010000039.1:0-3546 GCF_040682455.1 Streptomyces sp. NPDC051183 | reverse complement strand
GGAGCCGGACGCTGCCGGCCGGACGGGCTGGGCCGGCGCCGCGGTCAGGACGGGCCCGGCGTCGCGGAACAGTTCGGCGAGGGTGCCGCCGGGGTTGCGGGCGGCGTTGCCGACGGCTTCGCGGAGGGAGTCGGCGATGCCCTGCGCCACGACGGGCGGCAGCAGCGCCAGGTCGTGCTCCAGTTCCAGGAGCCAGCCCTCGGCGGTGGGGGTGGCGAACAGCAGCAGGTCGAACTTGGCGGTGCCGTTGCCGTGCTGGCGCACCGACCGTACGGGACCCCCCGGCTCGACCACGGTGCTGTCCTGCATGGCGAGCAGCGCCGAGAACACCGGGTTGCGGTTGCTGGAGCGGTTCGGCGCGCCGTGCGCCGCGATCCGGTTGAAGGGGATGTGGGAGCGGAACTTCGTGTCCTCGGCCTCCTCGTCCACCACCTTGGCGACGAACTCGTCGAAGGGGGAGGTCCAGTCGACCGGCACGGCCATCGGCAGGGTGTTGACGAAGAACCCGCACAGGCCGAAGGAGCCGAGGGTGCGCCGGGACATCAGGGTGGCGCCGAGCGTCGCGTGGTCTCCGCCCGAGTGCCGGGCCAGGACCGTCGCGTACACCGCCGCGTAGAAGGTGAAGGCGGTGACGCCCAGCTTCCGGCACACCGCGTCGACGGCCGCGGACTCCGAGGGGGTGAGCGGGAGTTCGATCCGCGCACCGGCGAAGTCGGTCTCGGTCGGACGGCCCGGCCGGGGGTAGAGCTCGGTCGCCCGGACGGTGGCGAGACGGGCGGCCAGTGCGGCGGCCTCCTCCTCGGTCTCCTCGTCGGCCGCGGCGGCGAGCTGCGCCTGGAGTTCGGTGCGCAGCGCGCCCTCGCGGCCGGCGCGCAGCGCCTCCACGTCGAGGGTGCCGGCGAGCGCGGCGGTCAGGTCACCGACGAACGGCCCGGCGGAGAACCCGTCGAAGACCGTGTGGTGGACGGCGAGCAGCAGCGTGGCGGCGGACTCGTCGTCGCAGCGCAGATGGGCCGCGCGGAAGAGCGGTGGATCGTCCAGGGAGAAGACGTGGTCGGACAGCTGCGCGAGCAACGCGGTGCGACGGCCCGGGAATTCGGCCGCGGACGTCTCTTCGGCGTCCAGCGGGAGGCGTTCGGGCGGGAGCGGGGCAAGCAGCTCGGCGTGCGGCGAAGGCGCCTCGTGCAGCCCCAGCCGGAGCGCGGGCTGTACGGCGGTCACGGCCGCGAGTGCGGCGCGCAGGTCGCACGCCGCCGTGCGGGGGTCGAGCCGGAACTCCAGGACGATGTTGTAGAGGTTGCGGGCGGCAACCGACCGGTCGATGACGAGCAGCCCGAGCTGGGCCTCGGTCACCGGGAAAATCTGGGTGTTCTGCACAGGAAGACCTCACGGGTATGCGGGCGGCATCGGCGGTGAACCCACAAAATCATTCCTTCGCAAAGGTTTCAAATGTAATCGGCGACGCCGATCGAAATGCGATGCGCCCTGCCCCCGGAGCCGTCCGGGGCAGGGCGCATCGGCGGTACGGGGAGGCCGTCAGCCGGCCGGAGCCGCCATCACCTGCTGCGCGTAGGCCGCGGCGGCCGGGCCCAGTTGCACCGAACCGTGGCCCGCGACGGCGTGGATGTCCCGCCAGAAGCGCTGGAGCTCCCCGTCCTCGTCCTGGCCGCGGGCACCGGCGCTGCGGTAGAGCCGCTCCACGGCGGTGACCAGCAGATCGATCGCCACGGCGCAGTCGCGCAGGTTCAGCGGCACCTGCGCCGCAGGGTTTCCGGCCCCGTCGGCCCGGTGCGCCGCACCCGCGAGCAGCAGCCCGGCGGCGTCGATCTCGGCCGACGAGCGGGCGAGCACCTGCTGGCAGGTGCCGTCCTCGAAGGCCGGGCGGCCGTCCGGAGTCCGCCGCTCGCGGGTGATCGCGGTCCAGGCCCGCAGCGCCCCCCGGGCCGCCCCCAGCGCCGGCGCGACGAAGAGCAGGGAGGCCACCAGGGGGAACGGGATCCGATGGCAACGGGCCGCCTCGGGATCCGCCGAGCCGGCCAGCAGGTCCTCGCGCGTCATGGCGCGGTGTTCGGGGACGAAGGCGCCGTCGACGCTCACCGTGTGGCTCCCGGTGCCGCGCAGCCCGGCATTGCGCCAGGTGTCGTGGACCCGTACGTCGGCGGCCGGCACGGCCAGGATGCGCTGGCGGGGGCCTTCGGGGCCGTCCTCGACGCTGGCCAGCAGCACCCACCGCGCATGGCGTACCGCGCTGGCCGTGGCCCAGCTGCCCGAAAGCCGCCAACCGCCGGGCACTTCGGTGAGTTCACCGGACGGCGGCACAACAGCGGCCGCTATGGACACATCCGGCGACTCCTGCCACAGTTCTTCCTGAGCCTCCCGTGGCAGATGGGCGGCGAGTCGACCGTGGGCCGCCAGCAGTGCGGCGCACCAGGCGGCGGACGGGTCCTCCTCCCCCACCACTGCGACCGCCTCCACGATCTCGGCGAAGGTACCGGCCGAGCCCGACCAGCGCCGGGGCACGAAGTGCCGCAGGAATCCCGCCTCGGACAAGGCCGAGACCACGGCGGGGCGCAGATCCCTGTCCTGTTCGGACCCCTTCGCGTGACGGGCCGCCTCCGCTGCGGCAACTCGGCTCGCGAGCGGTGTTGTTGCTCCGGACGACAGGTGACTGGACATGAGCGGCGCCTCCTTGGCGGCTGTCAGAGAAAGAATTCACAGACGAATGTTTTTGGGTGTAGGTTCATACCCCCGCACTTCTGCGGCACTTCAGGCAGGCAAGGAGTCGGCCCTCCGATGAAACAGGACAGGTCGCGGCGCACACACGCGCTGGTCTTGGACGCAGCCGCCGCGGAGTTCGCCGCCCATGGGTTCGCCCGTACCAATCTGCAGATCGTGGCTCGGCACACCGGGCTGACCAAGGGGGCGGTGTACGGCCACTTCTCCTCCAAGGAGGCCCTGGCCGACGAACTGGTCCGCCTCTTCGAGGAGTGCTGGGGGGACTTGCTGCGCAGCGCCGAACAGAGCGCGACCGCGCCCGCGGCGGGCCTGCGCACGCTGCTGCTGGAGCTGACCCGGCACGTCCAGGAGGACGTACGGTTCACGGCGGGCCTGCGCCTGGCCTCCGAGGAGGCCCGGGCGACGGGCGAAACGCCCGCCTTCATCGCGGGGTTGGGCGACACGATCGCCCGCCTCGTGCGGAGCGCGCAGGAGCACGGGGTCGTCGACCCCGCGCTCGACGCCGACGCCGTGAGCCGGCTGCTGCTGGCCCTCGTGCTCGGCATGCACCAGATCACCTCCACCGCGGCGGCCGATCCGACGCCCCAGCAGGTCCTCGCCATATGGGACTTGACCCTCCTCCTCATCCGCCCCGCCGCCGACTGAACGCTCCCGCGGGCCGCGCGGGACAGGCGCGGCGCACGGGAGGCGTCGAAGGCAGGGGCTGGAGAGGGGACGACGGCCCAGGGGGTGTCTGGCGGATCGGGGCCGGGCCCGGCCCTGATCCGCCACCCACCCCCCACACCCCCCACAGCCGGCGGGGCCGGGGCC
>NZ_JBFBBA010000038.1:0-81891 GCF_040682455.1 Streptomyces sp. NPDC051183 | reverse complement strand
AATGTCCTCTGGGCGATGATCCGTGACGGACAGTGCTACCACGGGTCACTTCCCGTCACGGCAGCCGCTTGACTTCAGCATTGGGATGTTCCTTCGTTCTCGGGTGTTGGGGGGAGAGAGTCGGGTGCTTAGTGGGAGAGGGCTGTCAGTGCACGGGGAGCCGGCGCAGGGCTGCCAGTGCCCGCTCGGTGATCTCTTCCGGGGTTCCCGAGACGTCGACGGCCACGCCGAGTTCGTCCGCCTGGAGCGGCTCCAGCGTCGCGAACTGCGAATCGAGCAGGGTCGTGGGCATGAAGTGGCCCTTGCGGGCGGCCATCCGCTTCTCGATCAGCGGGCGCTCACCGGTGAGATGTACGAACACCGCCTCGGGAGCGGTGGCGCGCAGCCGGTCGCGGTAGGCCCGCTTGAGGGAGGAGGCCGCGACCACTCCGCCGCGGGCGCCGGCCCGGTTGCGGATCCACTCGCCGATGGCGTCCAGCCAGGGCCAGCGGTCCGCGTCGTCCAGCGGGGTCCCGGCGGACATCTTGGCCACGTTGGCCGCGGGATGGAAGGCGTCGCCCTCCGCGTACGGGATGCCCAGCGCGTCCGCGAGCAGTGCGCCCACGGTCGTCTTGCCCGTGCCGGCCACGCCCATCACCACAATGACGCGCATCACCGCGTACCTCGCTGTCCTCGTCGACATCGGTTCGTGTGGGCACCACTGAAGCCTATTAAGTAGTACTTATTCAAGGGATCGGCGATAAAACATCACATCTTTTGTTCGGTGGGGCGTCACCGTACGCTTACGCCATGACCACAGAAGGCAGTCCTGTACAGGGGCTTCACTCCCGCGTGCTGGACACCCTCGGGCTCGCCATCACGGCGGGGGAGCATCCGCCGGGCAGTGTCCTGCGCACCGATGAGATCGCCGAGGACTTCGAGGCCTCCCGGACGGTGGTCCGGGAGGTCGTCCGCGTCCTGGAATCGATGCACCTGGTCGAGTCCCGGCGCCGGGTCGGCGTCACCGTGCGCCCCACCGAGGAGTGGAACGTCTACGACCCGCGCGTCATCCGCTGGCGCCTCGCAGGCACCGACCGGCCGCGCCAGCTGCGCTCCCTCACGGTGCTGCGCTCCGCGATCGAGCCGGTGGCGGCCGGGCTCGCCGCCGCCCGGGCCACCCCCGAGCAGTGCGCCGCGCTGACGGAGGCGGCCCTCGGCATGGTCCGCACCTCGCGCGGCCACCAGTTGGAGGGCTACCTCCACCACGACATCGCCTTCCACCGGATCGTGCTCGACGCCTCCGGGAACGAGATGTTCGCCCGGCTCGGCGACGTGGTGGCCGAGGTCCTGACCGGCCGCACCGAGCACGAGGTGATGTTCCACGACCCGGATCCGGCCGCCGTCACCCTGCACGTCCAGGTGGCCGAGGCCGTACGGGAGGGGGACGCGGCCCGCGCCGAGGCGCTGACCCGGCAGATCGCCGTGGGCGCGCTGGAGGAGCTCGACGTACTCGCTCCGTGAGGACTCCCCCGGGGCTACGGGCTACGGGCTACGGGCTACGGGGCCGCGGGCCGTGCGCCACGGTCTACGGGGTGTCGGGGAACCCCGCGAAATACCCCGCCGCCATGTCCTCGGCGCCGTGGCCCTGGGCGTCCGCGCGCTCGAAGCGGGCGCGCGCGGCGACCGCCAGGTCCACCGCGATGCCCGCCTCCGCGGCGGCCTCGGCGATGAGGGCGGTGTCCTTCGCCGCGCCCTGGACCGTGAAGTTCGGGGCGAAGTCCCGGTCCAGGACCGCCCGCATCTTCGCCTGGAGGTACGCGTTGTCCATCGGCCCGCCGGTCACCGCCTCGGCGAAGAGCTCCGGGTCCACGCCGAGGCCTTCCGCCAGCGCGAGGGCCTCGCCGACCGCCGCCGTCACCGTGATCGCGTAGCCGACGGTCGCGAGCTTCAGGCGGGTCGCCGTGCCCGGCTCGTCCCCCAGCCGCAGGATCTTGTTGCCGACGGCGGCGAAGACCGCGTCCAGCCGCGCGTCGGCCGGCCCGGAGGTGAGCACCACCAGGGTTCCGGCCTCGGCGGGCTGCCGGGTGCCCTGGACCGGGGCGTCCACGAAGACGAGCCCGTGCTCCCGGGCGAATCCGCCCAGTTCGTCGAGTGCGGCCACGCCGACCGTGCCCATCTGGGCCCACACCTGCCCGGCGTGCAGCCCGGGTACGGCCGCGGTCATGGCCCGGGCCACCGCGGCCCCGTCGTTGAGCATGGTCAGCACCACCTCGGCCCCGGCCACCGCCTCGGCCGGCGTGTCCGCGACCACCGCCCCTTCGGCGGCCAGCGAAGCGGCCTTCTCCCGGGTCCGGTTCCACACCCGTAGCCCGTGCCCGGCTCGGAGCAGGTTCCGGGCCATGCCCGAGCCCATGATCCCGGTCCCCAGCAGCGCGACTGCGCTCACGGCGTCACTTCCCTTCCGGAAACGTCCAGTACGCCAGTCTCCGCCCATGATGTCCTCATCGGGGTCGGCGCGAGCCGGGACGCGGGCGGGGCGGCCCTACTGGACGCTCCAGCGGTGCGGGTGTCCGGGGTCGGTTGGGCAGGCGAAGACGTTGAGTTCGCCGTGGTTGCCCACGACGACGGCAGTGGGTTCGGCCACCGGGCGTACGGGCACGCCCTGTTCCTCGACGGGTGCCCAGCTCTGACTGCCCCCGTCCCACTCGGACGTGTCGACGGTCAGCAGGAGGTGCATCGGCGCGGCGCAGGCGCGGCAGTCCATCGGGGAGGGATCGGTGCGGTGCCAGGAGGCGAAGCCGCCGACGCGCCAACCGGGCGGGATCGACAGGTCGTACTGGTAGCCGGGCGGCTCGGCCGCGCAGTCGTCGTCCGCTTCCTCGGCAGCCTCCTCCAGGGCTTCCTCCCAGGCGTCGATCCGGGCGCACAGGTGCTCGGGCAGAAGCCCGGCGAAGGGGTACGTGGACACCTGTTCCGGGTGCAGCACGCACGGTTCGGGCACGTACCCGGCGTAGCCGACCACCGGCGGCCGCGGAGGCTCGGCCAGTACGTCGGCGACCTCCGCCGAGTTGCGCCGGCGCAGGTGGAGCAGCATGCCGTAGCGGGTGGGTCCGTGGGCGTCGAAGGGGCACCAGAACAGCTGGAGCAGGTCGCATCCGTCCGGCCCGGCCGGCAGGTCGGGGAGGTCGCGCCGGTAGAACTGCGCGACGCCGAGCATCGGCAGCGGATCGGTGTCGCTCATCTCCGGCACGCGGTGGGCGCGTTCCAGCGTCTCCAGGAGCTGCCGCTCGTCCTCGGCGAGACCGGCGTACGGTCCTCTCGCCCGTGCGGCAGCCCGGACCTGCCGCTCCCGGCGGATGTCCTCGATGCGCCGTCCGCGGCCGCGGCCGTGGGCTTCCGTGCAGACCGGCCACGGCTCGTCCCCCGGCCACGGCATCGGCCCGCCGACCGAGCTCTGCGACACCTCCGGGGTACCCGGGCGCGGGTGCAGCCGGGTGGTCGTGCCGCGGTGCGCGGCCAGTTCCGGGAAGAGCGCCTCGACGTCGAGCGGGCGCGGCGGTGTGGTCCTGGTCATGCACGTGACCCTAGATGAGGAGAGGGGTGTAAGGTCCGCATTAATTGAACGCGTTCAATGGGTGGTGGGGGGACTTGGCGTGTGGGACCAGGTGGGCACAGCGCAACGGCGACGCACCGAATCCTGGAGCGGCATCGCACCAGGCGCGGAGACCGTGGCGGGAGCAGTGCTCCTGTGCGCCGTGATGTACACGCAGCTCTCCGCGCCTGCGGGAGACCCGTACGGCCGGGGCTACGGCGGTGCCATCGCCCTGCTCTTCTGGCTGGTCGTCATGTGCGTCCTCGGCCCGGTCGTCGCGGTCCTGCTGGGCCTTGCCCACAGCCTGCTCTTCAGCACGCCGGTGATGGTGGCCACGAACGCCGTGGGCGTGCGCACCGGGATCTCCGCAGCCTGGTGGGCCCTGCCGGCCGTGGGTCTGCTCGCGGCCGGGTACGCCGCACCGGTCTGCCTGCTCGTCGGCACCTCGTACGCCGCCGCGTTCGGCTGGATCGCGGCAGTCGGGGCGCTGCCCGTGGGGGTCGCGGTATTCGCGCGGATGCGGCAGGTGCCGAGGGCCAGGGTGCGGCGCTGGGCTCTTGGGTCGATCGCCCTCGGGGTGCTGGCCACCTGCTTCCTCGGAACCACGGCCCCGGCGTACCGGCCGCCGGTCCTCCAGCGCGCCGACTACATCGGCGAGTGGGCGGGCGACGGCGTCCGCCTGGAACTCGGCACGGGGGGCGAGGCGACGGCGGAGAAGCTGCCGGTCCACGACGGGTTCGAGATCGTGGACCGCTGCTCGGGACACGGGACCTGGGAGCCCGAGGAGGAGGCGTACGACCGCCGGGCGGGCGTGACCCTGAGCCTCCCCGACTGCACGGGCGCGAGGCTGAGCTGGGAGGTCGCGGGGACGAGCGAGCGGCCGGAGTTGTTCGTGCTCATGGGCGATCCGGACGCCGGCGAGGTGGCCGTGCTGCGGAAGCTGGCCGGGTAGCCCGAGCCCGCGGGGCCGCGGCGGGCGGCTTCCGGCGACCGGCCGCAGCACGCACCCGCCAGCCCGGTCCGCCCGGCCGCAGCACCCCGGCCGGGCGGACCGGCCCAGGTCCCCAGGCGGGGCTGAGTACGGCTACTCATGCCCCGTCACCCGCCCGGCCCGACCATGGACCGCACCACCGCATCACCGCAGCGCCACCCGAACGGGGCCGTCCATGCTCAGCCGAATCGCCGCCGCCGTCCTGCCCGCCTTCGGGCGGCTGACGGTCTCCGCCGACCCCGCGGCGCTGCCCGCCGCCGGCAGCATCATCGTCGCCAACCACACCTCCCTCGCCGACCCCGTCGTCGTGGTCGCGGCCCTCCGGCGCTACGGGATCGACCCCGTCATCCTGGCCACCGGAGGGCTGTGGCGGGTCCCGTTCCTCGGGCCGGCGCTGCGCCGCGAGGGGCACATCGCCGTCCACCGCGGCACCACCCGCGCCCGCGACTCCCTGGACGCCGCGGCCGCGGCCCTCGCCGCCGGGCGCAGCGTGCTCATCTACGGCGAAGGCCGCCTGCCGGAGCGCCTGGACGCGGGGGAGTCCGCCCCGGGCCCCTTCCGCAGCGGTCCGGCCCGGCTCGCGGCCGCGACGGGAGCCCCCCTCGTGCCGGTGGGCCAGGCAGGCGCCCGCCGGCTGTGCTCCGGCAGCCCGGGCAAGCAGCTCGCCGGAGCCGTCACCGCACCGCTGCGGCGGCCCTGCGTGCACGTCCACCTCGGCGCGCCGCTCCACCTCCCCGACCCGGTGCCGGAGGCGACGGACCGCGCGCGCAGGGCCGTCACCGCCGCGTGGCGGACCGCGGTGCTCGCCCTGGGCGAGCCCGGCCAGGGGCACCGGGAGCCCCCGCGCTCGCGCGAGCGGTAACCCGGCAGCGGGCCGCCGACCAGCAGCACCGCGGGCCTCGCGCCGCACCGGTCCGCCCGGGCGCGCTCAGCGGGTGGTGTGCGGCAGGTACACGTGGGTGGCGGCGGTCCGGTCGCCGTCGGTGTCGACGAAGTACACCATCAGCGGAGTGCTGCCGGTCGGCCCGCCGGCCGTCGCGCGCAGCCGGTAGCGCTCGGTGCGGACCGCCTCGCGGGCGAGCGGGGCGCCGCCCGTGTACATGGACTCGGGCATGTGGTCGTTGGCGATCCGCAGGGCGGCGGCCTTCCAGGTGCCCGAGGACGCGTCGAAGCGCTCCAGCGCGAAGCCCGGCCCGCTGCCCGGCGGGTCTCCGGGTTCGCCGACGAGGAACTCCATCTGGAAGGCGACCAGCAGGTGCCCGTACGCGGCCGAGTTCCCGTTGCGCAGGGTGACGGTGAACTCCTGGGCGGGGCCGCCGCGTACCAGGGCCAGTGCGCCGCCCCGGGTCTCGACCGAAGCCTTCAGCCGGGTCGGAGCGGGCGGCGGGGCCGGGGTCGACGGCCGTGACGCGGAGGGCGAGGCGGCGACTGCGGGACTGGGGGACACCGACACTGGCGCCGGGGCCGATACGGACGCGGAGGCGGATGGGGACGGAGAGGCCGACGCGGAGGTCGACGGCGTCGGCGACGCCGTGGCCCTCGCGGCCTTGCCGCCCTCGTCCTCGCATCCGGTGGCGCCCACCAGCAGGACGGCGGCCGCAGCAACCGTGGACAGGACCCGGCCGGGTCGGGCAGGTGCAGGCATGGACGGGTCCCCAGGGTCGGCTGAGGCTCGAACGTAACAAGCGGGCGCCCCGCCGACGAGATCGGGCGGGCTTCGGGGCGGCGACGGTTCGGTCACGGCCGAGCCGAGCCGAGCCGACCCGCCCCGCCCCGTGCCCGGTCAGACGCGCAGGGTCGCCTCCAGCACCGTGACCGCGTGCCCGGAGAGGTGTACGCGGTCACCGTGGAGCGCGGTCCGGACCAGGCCGGTCCGAGCCGAGGCCTGCAAGCCGGTGAGCCCGTCGCCGCGGCCCAGCCGGGCCGACCAGTAGGGAGCCAGCGCGGTGTGCGCACTGCCGGTGACCGGGTCCTCGGGGATGCCTTCGGCGGGCGAGAAGAAGCGGGACACGAAGTCGTACTCCAGGCCCGCGGAGGCCGCCGGCGCGGTGACGATGACCCCGCGCAGGTCCTCGCGGAGGGTCAGCGCGGCCACCGCCCCGAGGTCCGGCCGCACCGCCCGTACGGCGGCCTCGTCGGGCAGCACCGTGAGCAGGTCGCCCAGGGCGCCCGTACGGTACGCGGCTTCGGGGCGCACGCCGAGTGCTTCGGCCAGCCCCCGCGGCACGGGAACCTCGGTGGCCGGGGCGGCGGGGAAGTCCAGGGTGATGGACCCGTCGTCCTCGGCCCGTGCGGTGAGGACCCCGCTGAACCGGCTGTGGAACCGCACCGGTCCGGGCAGCAGCCCCTCCCGGCGCATCGTGTGGGCCGTGGCCAAAGTGGCATGGCCGCACAGATTGGTCTCGACGAGCGGGGTGAACCACCGGATCTCCCAGTCGGCCCCGTCCCGGGCCTCGTCCCCGGTCGCCCCGCCGGTCGGGAACGGCAGGGCGAAGGCCGTCTCCGAGTGGTTGAGCTCGGCCGCGACCTGCCGCAACCAGTCGTCGTCCGGCCATGCTCCGGCGTGGAGCAGGCAGACTCCGGCGGGGTTTCCGGCGAAGGGGCGGGTGGTGAAGGCGTCTACGATCTGGATGCGCATGCGGCGAACGTACCGAGGCCAATCCTGTCCACCGCAAGGCCAATTCCAGGAAAGTGGACTACCTGGTGGGTCGCGCGGTGTCAGACCAGCGGCTTCACGAAGTTGAACGCGGTCACTGCCATCCGCTCGCGGAAGTAGAAGCGGTGCGCGTCGGTGCGCTGGGTGCCGGAGTCGAGCGTCAGGGCGGTGCACCCGGCGGCCCTGGCGTGCGCCTCCAGGTGCGCGAGGAGCGCGTGGCCCACGCCGGCGGAGCGGGCGGTCGCGGCGGTGACGAGGTCGTCGACGTAGAGCTTGCGGACCAGGTGGGTGTTGGCGACGATCCGCCACCCGGTGGCGCCCACGCACACCCCGGCGTCGTCGTAGGCGGCACTGAAGCGCAGCCCCTGGCCCTGCCCCTCCGCGAGGATCCGCAGGAACAGCTCCTCGGTGAGGTGGGGGCGCAGTTCGAGCAGTACGGGGAGCAGGTCGCCGGTCAGCCGGGGGTCGCCGTGCTCGAAGTCGATGATCTTCATGGCGCCACCCTAGTGCGCCGCGCGGACGCCTCAGTCGAGCCGTCGCCGCAGCTCCGCGACGAGGTCGGTGACGGCCGCATCGGAGACCGGGTCGATGGCGGCCAGGTTGAGGAAGGCGTGGATGAGGCCCGGATAGGTGCTGGAGTAGACGTCCACGCCGGCCGACGCGAGGGCCTCGGCGTAGGCCACCGCCTCGTCGCGCAACGGGTCGTACTGGCCCGTGCCGATGACCGCGGGCGCCACGCCCCTGAAGTCCTCCGCGAGCAGGGGCGAGATCCGGGGGTCCTTCCGGACGGCCGGGTCCGGACCGGCGTACAGGTACTGGAGGGCGAGGATGCTGCGCGCCGTCAGCAGGTACCCCTCGGCGTTCTCGCTGCGGGACGGGTGGTCGCCCGCGAGGTCGGTCGCCGGGTAGAAGAGCAGCTGGGCGGCGAGCGGGCGGCCCTCGTCGCGGAAGGCGAGCGCGACGGCCGCGGCCAGGTTCCCGCCCGCGCTGTCGCCGACGAGTGCGAGCCGGTCGGGGCGGTCGCCGTAGTCGCCGATGTGGTCGGCGACCCATCGGGCGGCCGCCAGGCAGTCCTCGTAGCCGGCCGGGAAGGGGTGTTCCGGTGCGAGGCGGTAGTCGACCGCGACGACCACGGCGCCCAGGTCGTGGCAGAGCCTGCGGCAGGGGGCGTCGTGGGTGTCGAGGTCGCCGGTGAGCCAGCCGCCGCCGTGGAAGAAGACCACCGTGGGCGCCGGGGCCCGGCCGTCGCCCGGCCGGTAGACGCGTACGGGCACCGGTCCGGCGGGGCCGGGCACGGTCGTGTCCGTCACCGGGCCGATGTCGGCCGGCCGGGTGGCCGCCGCGGGGACGACCAGCGCGCCGAGCTCCTTCTCCCGGCTGCGCAGTACGGCGGGGTCGGTGGTGAGGACGTCGAGGGCGGGCAGGACGTCGATCTGATCGAGGAGCGCCTTGAGGGCAGGGGCCACGGGCATGGCGAGCCACCTCCGTAGGTGAACGGCCCCACCGTCCCATCCCCGGGCCGGGCCCGCATTCCGGACCGGGCGGGATCGGTCCGGCCGGCGGCGGGGCTTCGGCCAATCGGCTTGGTCTTGGCCCCGCCCGGCCGTTCGGGGGACACGGCTGCGGCCGCTCCCTAGGTTCGAGGGTGCCCCCTCCCGCCGTGAAAGGTGCATCCATGCGTTCTGTGCGTTCCGCGCTCACCGTCCTCGCCGCCGCCGCTGCCATCGTCCTCGGAGGCGTGTCCGCCGCCTGCGCCGACGTGACGGTCAACGCCCCGGCGGAGAACTCGTACGTGATCGTCTTCGGTGACTGGACCCAGTTCGCCGTCGACGACATCTTCAACGTGGGCCACGACAACACGGTGGGTTCCAACAACTGAGTTCGCGCACGGCGGTCGCCGGCCCCCGCCCTCCGGGGCCTACCGGCTGCTGACGTACGGGAGCAGTGCCATTTCGCGGGCGTTCTTGATCGCTGCGGCGAGGTGGCGCTGTTGCTGCGCCGTGACGCGGGTGACCCGGCGGCTGCGGATCTTGCCCCGGTCCGAGATGAACTTCCGCAGCAGGTCGGTGTCCTTGTAGTCGATGTACGTGATCTTCGCCGCGTCCAGCGGGTTGGGACGGGACTTCAGGGGCTTGAGGGCGGTCGGGCGACGGGCCATGAGAACTCCTTGGCGGTCAGGTCAGGTCAGGTCAGGTCAGGTCGAGTCGGGTCGGGTCGGGGTCGGGGGTCGGGTCAGGAGACGGGGTCGAGGAGCGAGTCGAAGGTGGCCGGGAGCCTCTTCCAGGCCTCCGGCCCCGACGCGTACTCGGCATCGGTGAGCAGGCAGGAGTCGAGGAGCTGCGCCAGGCCCTGCCGGTCGAGGCCCGGGGAGGTGAAGACCAGGTGCTGGCAGCAGTCCCCGTGTTCGGGGTGCCAGTCCAGCGAGGCGGCCGCCCTGCGCATCGGCGGGACCAGCTCCCAGGCGGCGTCCGGCAGGGAGGCCAGCCAGGGCCCGGCGTTCTCCACGCACAGGGCGCCGCCCGCGGCGTCCCAGGCGAGCAGGGTGTCGGGCCGGTCGGCGAGCCAGAAGCGGCCGCGGCTGCGGGCGGCGGCGCAACAGAGGTCCTCCAGTGCCTGGTAGAGCCGTTCGGGGTGGAAGGGGCGGCGGCGGTGCCAGACGAAGGTGGTGACCCCGGCCTCGTCCGCCTCCTGGGGGAGCAGGGCGCAAGCCGGGTGCTGGGCGGCGGCCGCCGTTTCCACGTCGAAGCCCGCGAAGGCCGCCCGGGCCAGCTCCCCGGATCCGGCCGACACCTGGCGGGCGGTCGGGTGGAGCTGCGTGAGCAGGGCGCGGTCCTCGTCGTCGGCCTCCTCGCTGTCGACGAGGGCGAGTACGGGGGCGTACTCCAACTGCCGCGCCCAGGTGTCCCCGACGGTGCGCTGGTCGGTGGCGGCCGCGGCGAGGCCCACCTCGGCCAGGTCGTCGCCGTTGACCAGGTAGGGCAGTACGAGCGCGGGGTCGACCGCGGTGATCACGCCGGTGAGGTCGAGCAGGTCGCCGCCGTGCGCGGCGACGACCTCGGCCATCGCCTTGGGTTCCACGGAGTCCCACAGTTCGACGACGGCCAGCCGGGTCTTGCCCCCGTCGGCCAGCCGTTCCAGCTCGGGGACCAGGTCCTCGCGCAGGGCGCAGCAGGCGCAGTCGTTGAGCAGCGGCGCTTCGCCGCGGGACAGCTCGCCCGAGGCGTCGCGCACCAGGCGCCGCACCGTGCCCGCGGGTGCGGTGGCCAGGTCGTGGTGGAGGGCGACACTGCCGGGCACGGTGTGCAGCAGCCGGTCCACGACCTGCTTGCGGGCGTCGGAGTGGAGCCCGCCGACGATGACGACGGGCAGTCTCACTTGCGGCCTCCGTAGCGGCGCTCGAAGCGCTCGACGCGGCCTGCGGTGTCCAGGACGCGGGCGGTACCGGTGTAGAAGGGGTGGCTCTGCGAGGAGATCTCGACGTCGATGACGGGGTAGGTGTTGCCGTCCTCCCACTCCACCGTCTTGTCGCTGGTGGCGGTCGAGCGGGTGAGGAAGGCGAAGTCGGCGGCCTTGTCGCGGAAGACGACGGGGCCGTAGGCGGGGTGGATTCCGGGCTTCATGGCGGTGTCCTTCGGGCAGGGGCGGGTGGGGGTCGGGGCGGGGGCCAGGGCGGGCGGTCAGCGCTCTTCGCGGAAGTCGACGTGCCGGCGCACCACCGGGTCGTACTTGCGCAGGGTCATGCGGTCGGGGTCGTTGCGCCGGTTCTTGCGGGTGACGTAGGTGAAACCGGTTCCGGCGGTGGAGCGGAGTTTGACGATCGGGCGTACCTCGGTGCGAGCCATGCCGCTACTATACGGGAATGGAAACCATTTTCAATAACGATTCCCGTTCGGGGAGAGGCAGGTAACACCATGTCCGCCCACTGCCAACTGACCGGCGCCCGGCCCGGCTTCGGAAACAACATCTCCCACTCGCACCGGCGGACCTCCCGCCGTTTCGACCCCAACATCCAGCGCAAGCGCTACTGGCTGGCCGGCGAGGGCCGCTACGTCCGCCTGACCCTGAGCGCGAAGGCGATCAAGACCGTCGACGTGATCGGCGTCGAGGCGGCCGTGGCCCGGATCCGCGCCCGGGGGGTGAAAGTCTGATGGCGAAGAAGAGCAAGATCGCGCGGAACGAGAGGCGCAAGGCCGTCGTCGAGCGGTACGCCGCCCGGCGCGCCGAGCTGAAGGAGGTCCTGCGGCGGCCCTCGTCCACCGACGCCGAGCGCAGCTCCGCCCTGGCGGAGCTGCGCAGGCAGCCCCGCGACGCCAGTGCGACCCGCGTGCGGAACCGGGACAGCGTGGACGGGCGGCCCCGCGGGCACCTGCGCAGGTTCGGCCTCTCGCGGGTCCGGATGCGCGAGCAGGCCCACGCCGGATTCCTCCCCGGGGTCACCAAGTCCTCCTGGTAGCCCCCGTGCACCGCACGAAAGCACGCGGACCCGCGCCTCCACCGAGGCGCGGGTCCGTACGTCGTGCGCCGACCCCGTGGGTGGGGCCGGGGGTGGGACCGGCTCAGCCGACGCCCTGGATCCGGGCACGGCGACGCTCTACCGCCACTTCGCCGGCCGCGGTCGTGGCCGGGTGCGGTAGGCAGCCTCTACCGCCCGTGGTCCGCGAGGGTCGCGGGCGGTGCGTCGCGCTGGTGCGGTACGGGCGACGGCGCCTGCTGGGCGTCGTCCCGCTGGAGCGAGACCGTCCGCGTGGGCGCCGGGATCGAGATCCCCTCGGCCCGGTACCGCTGGTGCAGGCGCTTGATGAACTCGTGCTTGATCCGGAACTGGTCGCTGAACTCGCCGACGCCCAGGATCACCGTGAAGTTGATCCTGGAGTCCCCGAAGGTGTGGAAGCGGACGGCGGCCTCGTGACCGGGAACCCCGCCGGCGGTGTCGGCCATCACGTTGTCCACGACGTCGAGGGTGACCCGCTCGACGTGTTCCAGGTCGCTGTCGTAGCCGACGCCCACCTGGACCAGGATCGACAACTGCTGTTCCGGGTGGGTGTAGTTGGTCATGTTCGTCCGCGCGAGGCGCCCGTTGGGGATGATGACCAGGTTGTTCGAGAGGTTCCGCACCACGGTGTTGCGCCAGTTGACGTCGACGACGTAGCCTTCCTCGCCGCCGCTGAGCCGGATGTAGTCACCGGGCTGCACGGTCTTCGAGGCGAGGATGTGCACTCCCGCGAAGAGGTCGGCGAGGGTGCCCTGCAGGGCCAGTGCCACCGCGAGACCGCCCACCCCGAGGGCGGTGAGCAGCGGTGCGATGGACACGCCCACCGTCTCCAGGGCGACGAGAACGCCCATCGTGAGGACCACGATCCGCGTGATGTTCACGAAGATCGTGGCCGACGCGGCCACCCCGGTACGGGCCTGCGCCACGGACCGTACGAGACCGGCGACGACCCGGGCCGCGGTGACCGTGGCGATCAGGACCAGCAGCGCGGCCAGCGAATCGTTGGCGATCCCCGCCACCCGCGCGGTCAGCGGCAGGGTCGACGCCGCCACCGCGACGCCCGCGATGACGCAGGCCCACGGCACCAGCGTGCGCAGCGCGTCGACGATGATGTCGTCCCCGCTCCAGCGCGTCCTGCTCGCGTGCTTTCCCAGCCACTTGAGGAGGGCGCGGAGCAGCAGTCCGGCCACGACGCCCGCGGCCACCGCGATGGAGGCCACCACCCAGTCGTGCAGGACGAGGTCCCGGTTCAACGGACACCCTCCGAGCCGGGAAGGGCCGGGGGAACGGCCAGGGGCGCTGCCGCCCGCCGTATTCGACGTGTCGTCACCATGTTCACCTGTCAGGTCGTGCTGGGCGGGGCCCCGTTCGGGCATGCGAGCACACGCGAACGGGGTGCCATCCTGCCCCATGCGCGGCGGGCCGCGGCGGGCGGGTCCGGGGTCAGCCGGCGGCCGTGCGCGGCTTCGTCTGCTGCACGGCCCAGCCGTTGCCGTCCGGGTCCGAGAAGTAGACGAAGGACCCCCAGGGCATGTCCTGGATCTCGGTCACCTCGATGCCCCTGCCCTTGAGGTCGGCGTACGCCTCCTCGATGTCGGTGACCACGACCTGCATGTTGTCGAGGGAGCCCGGGGTCATCCGGGTGAGTCCCTTGCCCAGGGCGATCGAACAGGCGGACCCCGGCGGGGTGAGCTGGACGAAGCGGATGTCCTCGCTCACGGTGACGTCGTGATCGGCGTTGAAGCCGATCCTCTCGTAGAAGGCCTTGGCCCGGTCGACATCGGTGACGGGGACCGCGACCAGCTCCAGCTTGATGTCCATCGCGTACTCCAAGATCGGCAGTGGCCCGGGGGTCCGGGCCTGTCGGCCATCATGCTCCCGAGGCCGCCGCAGCGCCGTCCGACGCGTCCGCCGGGGCGAACTGCGTGCGGTACAGCTCCTCGTACCGCCCGCCCGCCGCCAGCAGTCCGCTGTGCGTGCCGCGCTCCACGATCCGGCCCTCCTCCACCACCAGGATCAGGTCGGCCGCGTGCACCGTCGACAGCCGGTGCGCGATCACCACCGCCGTCCGGCCGGCGAGGGCCTCGCCCAGCGCCTCCTGGACTGCCGCCTCCGACGTGGAGTCCAGGTGGGCGGTCGCCTCGTCGAGGATCACCACCCGCTGGCGGGCCAGCAGCAGCCGCGCGATCGTCAGCCGCTGGCGCTCCCCGCCCGACAGCCGGTAGCCGCGTTCCCCGACCACCGTGTCCAGTCCGTCGGGCAGCGAGGCGACCAGCCCGTCCAGCCGGGAGCGCCGCAGCGCCTCCCAGATCTCGGCCTCGTCCGCGTCCGGCCGGGCCAGCAGCAGGTTGGCCCGCACCGACTCGTGGAAGAGGTGGCCGTCCTGGGTGACCATGCCGAGCGTCTCGCGGATCGAATCGGCCGTGAGGTCGCGTACGTCGATCCCGCCGAGGCGGACCGAGCCCGCGTCGGCGTCGTACAGCCGCGGCAGCAACTGCGCGATGGTCGACTTGCCGGCGCCGGAGGAGCCGACCAGGGCGATCATCTGGCCGGGTTCGGCGCGGAACGAGACCTCGTGCAACACCTGCGTACCGCCGCGGGAGTCGAGGGTCGCGACCTCCTCCAGGGAGGCGAGCGAGACCTTGTCGGCGGAGGGGTAGCCGAAGGAGACCCTGTCGAACTCCACCGCGACCGGACCGTCCGGCACGCGGCGGGCGTCCGGCTTCTGGGAGATCAGCGGCTCCAGGTCGAGGATCTCGAAGACCCGCTCGAAGCTGACCATGGCACTCATCACCTCGACCCGCGCCCCGGCGAGCGCCGTCAGCGGCGCGTACAGCCTGGTCAGGAGCAGGGCGAGGGCGACGACGCTGCCGGCGTCCAGGGTGCCGCGCAGCGCGTACCAGCCGCCGAGCCCGTAGACGAGCGCGAGGGCCAGCGCCGAGACCAGCGTCAGGGCGGTGATGAAGGCCGACTGGGCCATCGCCGTACGGATCCCGATGTCGCGCACCCGGGCCGCCCGGGCCGCGAACTCCGCGGACTCGTCGGCCGGCCGGCCGAACAGCTTGACGAGCGTTGCGCCCGGAGCGGAGAACCGTTCCGTCATCTGGGTGCCCATCGACGCGTTGAGCGCCGAGGCCTCCCGCTGCATCCCCGCCATCCGCGCCCCCATCCGGCGCGCGGGCAGTACGAACACCGGCAGGAGCACCAGCGCCAGCAGGGTGATCTGCCAGGAGATGCTCAGCATCACGGCGAGCGTCAGCAGCAGGGTCACCAGGTTGGCGACCACCCCCGACAGGGTGTTGCTGAAGGCCCGTTGCGCACCGATCACGTCGTTGTTGAGCCGGCTGACCAGAGCTCCCGTACGGGTCCGGGTGAAGAACGCGACCGGCATCCGCTGCACGTGGTCGAAGACGGCCGTCCGCAGGTCCAGGATCAGCCCCTCGCCGAGGGTGGCCGACAGCCTGCGCGTGAGCAGGCCCAGGCCCGCTTCGGCGACGGCGATCACCGCGATGAGGACGGCGAGGCGGGTGACCGTACCGCTGTCCCGGCCGTCCACGATCGCGGTGACGACCCGGCTCGCCAGGACCGGGGTGGCCACCGCGAGGAGCGCGGTGACCACGCTCAGCAGCAGGAAGAAGGTGAGCCCGCGGCGGTGCGGGCGGGCGAAGGCGGCGATCCGGCCCAGACTCGCCCGCGACAGCGGCCGACGGTCCTGCTGGGCGTTCATCGCGCTGTGCAGCGATGTCCAGGCGGTGACTTCCATATCCATGACCGAAACGCTAGGACCTCAACCAAGGTCGAGGTCAAGCTTTCGGCTCGACCTCGCCCTCCCGAGCCCCAACTCCAGCCCGTACGAGGGATTTTCACGTCCCCGGCCCGTTGTCGGTGCCCGGTGGCATCATCGGTCCATGACGCAGGGATCCGAGTTCAAGCGCTCCGGTGAGCGCACCGTCGACACCGTCCTGCACCGCTTCGAACAGTGGGCCCGGGACACCCCCGGCGCCCCCGCGCTCATCGCCGGCCCCGACAGCCTCGGCTACGGCCAACTCGATGCCCGGGCCAACCAGCTGGCGCACCATCTGATCGCCGCCGGAGTGCCGGCCGACGGCCTCGTGGCCGTGGGTACGGCCCGCCCGGCCGAACTCGTCGTCGCCCTCCTCGCCACCCTCAAGGCGGGCGCCTCCTACGCCGTCGTCGGCGTCGACGTCCCGGGCACCGGGCGCCAGCAGCTCGCAACCATCCAGCCGTACGCCCTGCTCGCCCACGGCGCGCACCAGGCCCGCCTCGACGACGGCAAGGGCCTGCGGATGATCCGCCTCGGTGCGGAACGCTCCGAGATCGACGGCAGGCCCACCGAGGCGCCGGCCCGCTCCGGCCCGGGCCGCACCGCCGCCGTCCTGTTCACCGGGGGCAAGCAGCCCCGCCCGGTCCCCGTCGGCCATGACCGCCTCCTCGGCGCGCACGAAGGCTGGGCCGAGGTGGCCGCGCTGACCCCCGAGGACCGCCACCTGATCACCACCGGATCGGACGGCACCGCCTTCGCCGCGGGCTGGACCCGGGCCCTGTGCTCGGGCGGCGCCCTCGTCCTGCCCGAGCGCTCGCCCTGGACGGCCGAGGCGATCCGCGGCGCGGTCGAGGCCGAGAAGGTCACCGTCGTGCACACCCACCCGGCCGACGCCGTCCAACTGCTCCTGCGCGACCGCCAGGCGTCCGCGGCACGCGTCCTGGACAAGTCCGACGAGGCCCTGCGGTCGCTGCGCATGGTCACCGTCACCGGGGACCGGCTCTTCCTCGACGAACTCGCCGCCCTACAGGCCCGCCTGCGGACCGGCGCCCGGCTGCTCGACGTCTACGGGCTCGCCGAATCCGCCGGCGCCGGAACCTGGTTCGAACTGCCGCAGCTGTCCCGTCCGCAGGACGACCCCGAACGGCTCTCGCTGATCGGCACCCCCTTCCCCGGGTACTCCGCAACCCTGCACGGCGGGGAGCTGCGCCTCACCCCGCCCGACGGCGGCGACGCGATACCCACCGGGGACCTCGCAGGGCTGCGCCCCGACGGGCTGCTGGAGTTCGGAGGCCGGATCCGCGACCGGATCACCGTCGCCGGGCGGTCCCGGGACCCGCATCCGCTGGAGTCCGTCATCCGCACCCACCCCGGCGTGGGCGGCGTGCTCCTCGCCGAGGTCGAGGGCCGCGACGGCGCGCGCGGACTCGCCGCCTACATCTCCCCGCCGGCCGACGCCACCGCCTGGCCCCCGGGCTCCGAACTGCCGGAGATCGGAGAGCTCCGCGAGCACCTGGAGGGCAGGCTCCCGGCGGCGCAATCCCCCCGGACCGTGGTCAAGCTGCGCGCCCTGCCCCGCAACCGGGCCGGTCAGGAGGACCGGTCCGCGCTCCCGCTCCCCGTCCGGCAGGCCGCGGCCGCTCGGGGCGCCCACAGCGGGAAGTACGGCAAGTACGGGCCCACGGTCGGCGACGACCTCGTCGCGGGGTGCGGCTTCGGCTGCGCGGTGCTCGTACTGGCGTTCTTCACGATGCTGCTCACCGACGTCTTCTGGCCCGGCTCCACGGACCTCACCGGTGTGCCGGAGCCCTGGGCCACCTTCTTCTCCGTCCTCTACCTCTTCGAGTACGTGGCCTTCGCCGTCGGAGTGCTGTTCCTGATCTTCGGCCGCTCCCGGATGCGGCCCCGGAGGCACGCCCCGACCCTCACCAGGACCGCCCACCTGGCGGTGGCGTACCTGCTGCTCGCCTGGTGGCCGCAGGACAACTCCTACCGGCTCGCGGCCAAGAACGACTGGGCGCTGCAGGCCGCCCTCGTCTACGCCTTCAACGTCCCGTTGATGATCGCGGGCGCCATCGTGGTCCGCTACGTCACCCTCAAGCCGGCCTCCGTCTTCGACTTCGAGGACTGAGCCCGCTCCTGGTCCTGGTCCGGTGGGTCGAACATCGCCCCGACGGCCAGGGCCCGCGCCCGCACCAGGGCCTCGGCCGCGTCCAGCACCTCCCCGCTGTACGCGGCCACCAACACGCCCAGCCAGGGCGCCGGCTCGAAGGCGCCGGTCGGGATGGCCGGGACGAACACCGCCCCGAGCTCCGCACACCCCCGGGCCAGCTCCTCGCACAGCTCGTCCAGCTGCGCCTCGGGGAGCCTGGCCCCCAGCTCCACCCGGTCGGCGATCCGTACGAGGTGCCCCGCGCCCCGCAGTTCGTCCAGCCGGGCCGCCACCATGAACGCGACGGACGGCCCCGTCAGTCGCAGGTTCGTCTCCGTCGGCGCGAGCCGGCCCGCGCCGTCGGCGACGAAGTCCACGTCGAACCAGCCCCGGTAGCCCGCCGCGGCCAGCTCCCGGCCCACCGCGTCACCGAAGTCCAGCAGCGGTCGCTGCGCCCACTGCGGGACCACCCCCGGCCCGACGGTCGCCCCGCGGTAGCCGCCGTCCTCCACGTCCATCACCGCCCCGCCGACCCGGTGCACCCGGCCCGCGTCGTCCACGAAGCCGTCGTACGTGAGGTCGCGCGGCGCACCGGGCTCCGCCGGGCCGTGCACGTACTCCTCGACCAGCAGCGGGCCGCGCGGCAGCCGCCGCAGCACGGCGCGCGCCCCGCCAGCGGCCCTGACCTGCGCCGGGCTCACCACCGTCGTGCCCGAACCACCGACACCGTGCTCCGATTTGAGAACGGTGCTCTCGCCGGCCCCCGCCCGGGCGGCCAGCAGCCTGACCGCCGCCCGCCGCGTCGCGGCCCGCCACTGCTCGGGGAGGACGATCCCCGGATGCCCGCCCGCCGCCAGGATCCGCCCGAACAGGGCGTGCGCCGCCGCCTTGGACTCGTACCGCAGCTCCCGCGGCCGCCACGGCCGCCCGGCCAGGCGCCCGAAGGGCTCCGTGAGCCCCCACGGTACGAGGGGCAGCCCGGCCCCGGCCAGCCGCCCGGCCAGCGCCGGCCGCGCCCGTACGACGTCCGACAGCCCGGGACCCCGCTCCACCAGGCCGTCGTACACCTCCACCTCCGGCCCCCAGCCCAACTGGCGGCCCACCAGCCCGATCCAGCCGCTCGGCACCGTCCGCGGCAGAACCAGCGCCGCCGGGTACGGGCTGTAGAAGGCGGCCAGGCAGGCGTAGTGGTGCGCGGCCCGCTGCTCCCGGTCCAGGGAGGCGTCGGCGAACTGCGCGTTGAACTCGGCGACATTCCCCACGTGCACCGCCGGACCCCCGCCCGTCCAGGCCCGCACCCAGGCGGGCGGCGGCACGGGCGCCGCCTCGAAGCGCACCAGCTCGCCGCGGCTCGCGCCGGCGGGGCGCCCGTCGGCCAGGACGGCGGCGACCGGGACGGCGACGGCCCCCATCGCCCGGTAGAAGCCCGCAGCATGCGGATCGGAGTCGATCAGCAGCTTGCGCACGCCGAGCCCGGCGGCCCGCCGCACGGCGTCCCGGTACAGCAGCCGCCCGAAACCCCGGCCGATGGCGGACGGCTCCACGAACAGCAGGCCGAGCCGGGCCCGCGGCCCGTCCCCCTCCAGATCCAACTCCAGCTCCAGCGAGGCCACGCCCCGCACCACGCCCTGCGCGTCCTCGGCCACCACGATCCGGCGGGCCGTCACATCGGCGGCGTCGATCCGCAGCTCCGGCGCGACGGCGGCGAGGAACGCCGAGCCGTACCCCCAGTGGGCCTTGGAACGCCGCACCAGCTCCGTCAGCGCCCGTGCCTCATCGGCCCGCGCGGCCCTGACCTTTGCCATTTCCCGACCTCCCCGTGGTCCGGGGCAGAGCCGTGCGATAGATTCGGCCACCCCCAGGGCACATCCTTTCCCCATCCCCATCACGCGCAGACAGGCTTCTCAATGAGCGACATCATCAATGGACTTGGCCGCACCAGCGCCTACGGCGCCCTCGGCCTGGTGCTGCTCATCCTCGGCATCGTCCTCGTGGACGTGCTGACCCCGGGGAAGCTCCCCAAGCAGATCTGGGAGGAGCGCAACCGCAACGCGGCCCTCATGCTGAGCTCCGCGCTCCTCGGCGTCGGCGGCATCGTGTTCACCTCGATCTGGACGACGTACGAGGACTTCGGCAAGGGCCTGCTCTCGACCGCGGCCTTCGGCGTCCTCGGCCTGGTCCTGATGGCGGTGGCCTTCCTGGTCCTGGACTGGGTGACGCCGGGCAAGCTCGGCGCGATCGTCGTCGACCCCGAACCCCACCCGGCCGTCTGGGTCACGGCCTCCTGCAACCTCGCCGTCGCCGCCATCGTCGCGGCCTCGATCGCCTGACACCGCCTTCGCGCCCGGCTCCACGGTGCTCGCGCCTTGCGCCTTGCGCCTTGCGCCTTGCGCCTTGCGCCTTGCGCCTTGCGCCTTGCGCCTTGCGCCTTGCGCCTCGTGCCTCGTGCCTCGCGCCTCAGGCCAGACCCAGCGCGAACACCGTGAAGCCCGCCGCCAGCACCCCCGCCACGGTCCGCCGGACCGCCGTGGACCGGTGCCCCTCCCGCGGCGGGCTCTCGAACCGGCGGGCGTACCGCGCGATGCCCACCAGCAGCACCGCGAACACCGGCATCCAGGCGATCCGCACCACGATCCAGCCCAGGCTGTCCGGCGCCGTCGTCAGCCCCGCCAGCCCGCCCGCGAACGAGGCCGGAACGGCCGCCGCCAGCATCGCCGTCTGGTGCCAGCACAGGATCGTCATCGCACACAGGTTGACCACGACCACCGGGGCCCACAGCGCGGGCCGCGCCAGCAGCCGCGCCAGCCGGTCGCGCAGCAGGATCGCCGCACCCGACTGGGCCGCCGCCAGGGCCAGGACCAGCAGCGACGGCGGATGCGAGTTGGTCCGCGCCGCACCGGGCACCCCGACCATCGACGCCGGGTAGTGGAAGACCGCCAGCAGGACCGCGAACAGCACCGTCCCGCCGGCCATCAGCAGCCACGCCCCGCGCCGCCCGATCCGCCGCTCGCCCCACGACACCCCGAGCTGGTACGCGAAGAGCCAGCCCGGCAGGATGTTCAGCAGCGCCAGCGACGACGGCACGGAGTCGGCGAGCGGCCCGTAGCGCAGGAAGTCCACCACCGCGACCGAACCGATCAGCGGGGCCGCGGCCCAGCCGCCGAGCCGGTGCGCAGCGCGCACGCAGTACGGGGTCAGCGCGGTGACCACCACGTACACCCCGACGAACCACAGCGGCTGGATCACCAGCGTCGCCCCGGTCCGCAGCGTGGCCTCCGGCACCCCGGCCGCGTACAGCACGGGCGCGGCGAGCGCCCAGACGGCGGTGACCCCGAGCACCGGGCGGCCCAGCCGGACCATCCGCCCCTTGAGCCACGCGCCGACCGTGCCGGTCCGGCGCCGGTAGGACAGCACCGAGGCGTAGCCGCCGACCAGGAAGAAGATGCCGAGCATCTGGAGCACCCAGCTCGCCGGAGCCAGGGCGCCGAAGGTGGAGAGCGGGCTGGCGTTGTGCAGGCCGCCGCCGGAGTCCAGGGTGAAGCCCCCGAGCAGCCAGTGCCCGGTCGGCACGGCCAGCAGCGCGAGGGCGCGCAGCCCGTCGACGGCCCGGTCGCGGTGGGCGGGGGTCTGCCGCTCGATCCGGTCGGCGGCCTTCTTGAGCAGGGTGAGGGCGCGCGGCGTCGTCATCGGAGCTCTCCGTTCGCGATGGCGGCGAAGGCGGCCAGGGACTGGGTGCCGGGCGTGAAGTAGCCGGTGTGGCCCTGGACGTCGGCGGCGGGCACCCGGCGGGCGCCGAAGTCCGCCGAGGTGGGGTCGGCGCCGTGGCCGATCCCGGCGAACTCCACGTTCGGTACGTCGGCGATCCAGTCGGAGGGGCCCCGCGCCGCCCACACGCGGGCCCCGGTGTGCAGGTCCGCGGCGGTATCGGCGCGCATGCCGGGGGAGCCGAAGGCGACGATGTCGGTGGCGTCCGTGTGCCGGGCCGCCAGCCCGCAGACCACGGAACCGTAGCTGTGGCAGAAGAGCACCGGGTCGGGCGCGCCGACCGCGTCGAGGCCCTCGGTGAGGCGGGCCAGCCGGACCGCCCCCGCCTCGGCGAGCCGCCCGTCGGCCGCGTCGAGTCCGACGCCGACCGGGGTGGTGTACCCGGTCCACGCGACCACGGCGGTGCCGTCCCCGGCCGCGGCGCGCAGCGCCCTGGCCATCCCGGCGGGCCCGGTGGCGGGCTTGCGCCTCGCGTCGTGGTTGGTGGCGTCGTTGTCCGAGCCGGGTACGACCACCGAGACGTGCGCCGCGTGCTCCAGGTCTCCGAACACCTCGGCGACCTGGCCCCGGCCGCGCGGGTCGAAGGCGAGGATCTGCCGGTCCGGCGCGCCGAGCGAGGCGTAGCGGGCCTCGCCCGTGGCGGCGACGGCGAGCCGGTTGGCCTCGTACCGCAGGGGGAGCGGAGCCCCGTCCAGGTTGCCCACCACCAGCGGGTGGGAGCGTACGAGTGCCTGCCGGGCGGCGGCGTCCAGCCCGGCGAAGAACCGGGCCACTTCGCGCGGAGCCGTCCGGGCGGGGTCGGGCAGCGGCCGCCCGCCCACGGTGTCGGCCCGCCAAGCGGCGCTGCCGGGCGGCGGCCCGGTGACCGCGCTCTGGCTGTCGCCGGACGCCCATCCCGCGGTCCCCCCGACGACGGCCACCGCCAGCGCGGCCGTGACCATCGTCCTTCCGAAGCGGCGCATGCCCCTTCTCCTTTCCTCGCGACGAGCCCCGTGAAGAGCCCGGTGACGAGGAGGAAGGTAGGAAGGAGGTACCGATCAGCACGTCAGACCGAGGAGCCAAGCCGGACTTCATACCCCGGTAGGGGGTGGAGGAGGCGCGGGTCTGGGTGCGGGTGCTTCAGCGGCGGTGTTTCAGGTGCCCGAGGAGCTTCTTCAGCGGCAGCAAGGCCGTCCTCGTCAGGCGGCCGAGGCCGCCGTTGATCAGCACGCTCAGTACGACCAGCCCGGCGAGGGCGATCAGGGGATGCCATACGGGATCCCGCAGCCACGGCAGCGCGTGGTCCGCGACCCAGCCGGGCTCGGGACCGGGCCCGCGGCCACCCGGAGCGGGCGCCTCGGCGGCCTCGCCGAACAGCCAGTGCCGTCGCAGGGTCGCGCCGATCACGACCAGAGCCGTCACGGCCATGGCCACGAAGGCCAGCACCACCCGACGGCTCAGGGACCAGGCGGCGAAGCAGAAGAGGAGCAGCCCGACGGCGAGGAGCACGGCCGCCGTGAACCCCAGGAAGGCGTCGTCACCGCGCAGGGCCACGACGCCCGCGACCGTGGCGATCACCCCGAGGAGCGTCAGCAGCCAGGACGAGCCGCTGGTGAGGCCGGTCGCCCGGTAGCCCGTCATGGTGACGGTGCGCGCGGACGAGAAGAAGGGCTTGACCGAAGCGGGCGGCTCCTTCGCCCCGGTCAGGGCGGCGGTGGCCGTGGCCAGGGCCTTGCCCACGGTCCGGGTGAAGAGGGGCTGGCCCCGCTCCTGCGCGAGGGTCTCGTCCGGGACCGGGCAGCTGTCGAGCCGTTCCGCGAGGGCCTCCGCCTTCGCGGGCGCGGGTGCGGCCGCCGTGTGCAGCGAGGACCTCATGAGCTTGCGCTGCTCGCGGCTCCACTTGCGGCTGATGGCCGATCTGGAGGCGACCTGGGCCGCCACCAGCACCGCGTCCGTACCCCCGGCCTCCATGAGCACCTTCCGGGCCCACGGATCGTGCCTGGTGGCGGGTGTGGCGATCATGTGCTGGGCGATGACCGGCAGTTCATGCGCGGCGATCCACTGCTGCCAGCGCCGCGCCACCCACAGGGACGTCAGCGGGAGGCTCACCGGCACGGGCACGTCCGGGTCGTTCAGATAGGCCAGCTCCTCCAGGACCGCCTCGGTGGTGAGGAGCTTCTCGGGCTCCCTGGGCCGCTGGACCGGCCACCCCTGCGGATGGGTGCCGTCGAGCAGGAGCGCGCTGAGCTGTCCGTAGAACCAGCCGGCCCGGGCGTTCACCGGGATCGGGGTCAGTTCCTCGGCCAGTGCCAGGATCCGCCGCGGATCGAGCAGCATGTGCACGAGCCAGCCGGCGCCGTCCACCCGCCCCCAGGCCCAGTCGTTCGCCCGCCACGAGGGCTTGTAGAAGGCCCCGAAGTGGTGCAACTGCGTTCCGGTGAGCTTGTCGGCCGCGGTGGCCCGCCCCGGTGCGAGAACGCTGCGGGTGTCCGCGCTGACCTGGATGAGTTCGACGTGCTGCTCCACCTCCATGCCGACGGGGAGCACGGAGCGCGTGGCGACGTGCAGTTCGAGCAAGGCGGCCGCGACGGCCTGCGGGTCCTCGGGGAGGAAGGTCAGATAGGACTTGAGCTCGCGCGCCGCCCGCCGCCGCCGCTCCTCCGCCGTCTCGCGGCCGAAGGGGTTCACCACGGCCGGCTCCGGACGGGAGACGTCGACGAGCCCGCGCAGCTCGACCACGATCGCGGCCAGGCGCGCCCAGCCGTCCCGGAAGGAACCATGGGCGGCGATGACGGGTTCCCTCAGCTTCTCCTCGTAGCTCCTGGCGAGCGACGCGGCCACCTCGTGGAGGGCGGGCCGGCTGCCGTCGGTGACCTGGAGCGCCGTGAGTTCCCGGTCGACGAGGAGGTCCGTGTCCGGCCGCGCCCCGGGGACGAAGGCTTCGTGTGTCCGGCGGGTCAGCACCGACAGCGCGGCCCAGTCCTGCGGACTGCAGGTGTACGCCGCCCTCAGCATCGCCAGCACCGTGGCCTTGGCGCCGTCGAAGGCGGGCCGGCCGAACGCCGCCGGGTCGTCCCTGGAAGCGAGGTCCCAGCCCGTGGAGACCGCCTCCGCCGCTTTCTCCCGGCAGTCCTGCTCCGCACTGTGCCCCGGGGCGAGCGCGTCCAGCCACGCCGGCGGCATCTGGTCCTTCGGCATCGTCGTGACGGCGCGCATGAGCGAGGCGATCACGGGCCGGACGAGCCAGAACGCCTCCCGGGTCCGGTAGTCGGCCAGCATCCCGTCCGTGTCCGACAGCAGACGGCCCGCGGCGCCGTGCCTCGCGGCGATCTCCGCGATGCGCAGCCGGGTGTCGCGGATGGAGTCGACGCGGTCGTTGTGCCGCCTCAGGGCGGTGAGGTCCGACCTGATGCTCTGGCCCAGGATGCTGCCGAGGTCCTTGCGCAGCGCCTGGTCCAGGGTCCAGGGACGGTCGAAGGACTCCTTGTCCGGAGGGGCGTCGCGAGGGTCGGGCGTCTCGCCCGGAGTCGGGACCACGTACAGGAGCACCCGCCGGACCTGGCGTTCGGCCGGGGCGTCGAAGACGGACTGGAGCAGCGGGCCGAGCGGCCGGTTCGCGAGCAGGCCGCCGTCGGCCACCCAGTGATCGCGGGTGATGTTGGCGAACCTCTCCATCGGCGGATGCCTGGGCACCTTGGAGCCAACGGCGGGAACGCCCTCCTTGAACGGAACGAACCCGGGCTCGAAGGCCCCGGGGTACGAGGCGCTGCAGCGCGCCGCGAGGGCCACGCGATGGTTGGCCTCGGAGTTGGTGAGGGCCGCCTCGTCGAACACGAACAAGCCTCGGCGGTCCACGTCCTGGACCAGGGTCCCCAGGCTGTCGGTGAACCGGCTGGTCTCCCCGGTGAGGAGGGTGGTGGTGATGAAGACCTTGGTGCTCCGCCCGGCCACGCCGAGGTTCTCGGGCAGCTTGTAGGGCGGATCCAGCGTCTTGAGCGTCCGGATCCCCTCCAGCAGTTCCTTGAACAGCACGCCGTTCCCCTGGAGGAGGGAAGGCGGCTTCCTCTCCTTCGGGTCGCGCAGCAGCTTCTCGAAGGACCCGGACTCCAGCCAGAACTCCCGCAGCGGACCGAGGTCGAGGGACTTCGCGCGCGCGAGCCCGAGCAGAGCCCCGTTGATGCCGCCCGCGCTGGTCCCGGACAGCATGTCGATGCTGACCGTGATGTCGAGGAGGCCGAGCAGGCCGACGTAGAGGTTCCTGACCTTGCCGTCGGCATCGGGGGGATCGACCGGCTCGAACTCGGCGCCGTCGGCGACGTGTCTGCTCCAGGCCGCCTGCTGGAGGAGGTTCAGCTCGCGGGCGACACCGCCCATCCAGATGGCGAGGCTCACTCCTCCCGTCATCGCGGTGGCGATGCGGATCTCCTGGGTGTGGGCGTCGACCGGCTTCAGCTTCTCGTCCATGCCGCTCCTCGGGATCGGAGTGATCTCCTGGCCAGGCAGCAGGCTCCCGCAGACAGCCGGTCTTCAGAGGGCCGACACGGCGGGAGTCCAGGGTGAGAAGGAGCGCGGCGTCAGGACGAGTCGCCCGGGCGGACCAGGCCCGCCTCGTACGCGAAGATCACCGCCTGGGCGCGGTCGCGCAGGTCGAGCTTGCCCAGGACCCGGCCGATGTGGGTCTTCACCGTCTGTTCCGCCAGCACCAGGTGCCCGGCGATCTCCTGGTTCGACAGCCCGCGGGCGATGAGCTCCAGCACCTCGGTCTCACGCGGAGTCAGGCCGTTCAGCCGCAGCGCCGGGTCCTTGCGCGGGGCGGGCCGCTGCTGGACGAAGTCGGCGATCAGCCGCCGGGTCACCGAGGGCGCCAGCAGGGCTTCGCCCGAGGCGACCACCCGGACCGCCGCGATCAGGTCGGCCGGCGGGGCGTCCTTGAGCAGGAAGCCCGAGGCGCCCGCGCGCAGCGCCTCGTACACGTAGTCGTCGATGTCGAAGGTGGTCAGCATCAGCACCTTGGGCCGGTGCACCACCCCCGGCGGCGGGTCGAGGATCTCCCGGGCCGCCGTCAGCCCGTCCATCTCCGGCATCCGCACGTCCATCAGCACCACGTCGGGGTGCACGGTGCGCGAGACCTGTACGCCCTGCCTCCCGTCGGGCGCCTCGCCCACCACGTCGATGTCGGCCTGCGCCGACAGCAGCGCGGCGAACCCGGCCCGCACCATGGCCTGGTCGTCGACGATGATGACGCGGATGGTCAACTGGGCTCCTCGTTCATGCGGGCGGTCCCGTCAGGAGGGACCAGGGGAAGGCGGGCGGCGACCCGGAAGCCGCCGTCGGGCAGCGGACCGGTGTCCAGCGTCCCGCCCGTCAACCGTACGCGCTCCCGCATCCCCACCAGACCGTGGCCGGTGCCCGAACTCTCCAGCTCCACCACTGCCTCGCGCGCCGGGCCGTTGACCACCAGCACGAGGATCTCGTCCTCGTCGACGGTCACCGAGACCCTGGTCGGCGCCCCGGGGGCGTGCCGCACCACATTGGCCAGGGCCTCCTGCACGATCCGGTACGCCGACAGGTCCACCGCCGGGGGAGCGGCCCCGGCCGCCCCCGCGGCCAGGGACAACTCCACCGGCTGCCCGGCCCGTACGGTCGTCTCGACCAGCTGCTGCAAGCGGCTCAGGCCCGGCTGCGGCGCACGCTCCCCGCCGGGACCGTCGCCCCCGTCGCCGCGCAGCACCGTCAGCAGCCGGCGCATCTCGCCCAGCGACTCCCGGGCCGAGGCCGCGATGGTCGCGAACTCCTCCTGCACCGGAGCCGACATGCCGGGCAGCCGGTACGGAGCCGAATCGGCCTGCACGGTGATCACCGACATGTGGTGCGCCACCACGTCGTGCAACTCGCGGGCGATCCGTGCCCGTTCCTCCAGCAGCGTGCGCCGCGCCCGCTCGGCCTCGCTGATCACCTCCTGCTCGGCGATCCGCCGCTGGGCCTCGCCCAGCCCGCGCAGCGCCCCGGTCAGCGCCAGCACGACCCCGCTCAGCACGAACAGCAGCGCCACCGTGTCGACCACCCCGGCGGGCTTGAAGAAGCCCAGCACCACCCCCACCGCGCCGGTCGCCAGCCACACCCCGATCAGCGTCCGGATCGGCTCGCGCAGCCCGAGGCACGCCATCAGCAGCAGATAGCCGACGATCACCATCGGCGTCCACGGCCAGGCGTGCCGGGCCACCTGCTCGGCGTGGACCAGCACCACCGCCCCGACCGTGTCCGCGAGCAGGATCATCAGCCACGCGGCCAGCGGCCGGGTCACGGCGAGCAGCAACGGCACGGTCTGTGCCACGCCCAGGGCGCCCGCCCAGCCGCCGGCCGCCGCGTAGTCGTTGCTCAGCACCGCGATGGTCACCGGCACCAGGGTGATCACGAAGACCGCGGTGACGAGGTACGGCAAGTGCCGCTGCCAGGCCTTGGGCGCCCGCGCGAACAACGGCTCCGCGGCCCGCGCGGGCGTGCGCAGCGCCGCCCCCAGCGAGGCCAGCGCGCGGGGCCCGCGCGGCCCGCGGGCCCTGGCGGGGGTACGGGGTGTGTCAGTCATGATCGGTCCACCCTATGCGTACGGGTAGGCTGCACGCGGTCGACCACGGGGGAGCCGTACGCATGGGCGGGGCAGCAGCACTGGAGAAGCTGGTGCCGGTCCTGCTGGCCTTCGGCGGCGGGGTACTGCTCGCACGCCGCAAGATCATTCCGGCCGAGGCCTCCAAGGCCTTCGCCGACTACGCCTTCCTCTTCGCGGTCCCCTGCTACCTCTTCGGCAACATCTACGCCGCCGACCTCGCCGCCCTCTTCGACTGGCGGGCGATCGGCGGCTACGCGGCCACCGCGGCCCTGGCCGTCGTGGCGGTGGCCCTCGCCGCGAGCGCCTACGGCCTGCGCGAGCCCCGGGCCGTCGCGCTGCGCGTGATGGCGGGGGTCCAGGTGAACACCGCGTACTTCGCCGTCCCCGTGTTCATCACCTTCTTCGGGACGGCCGCGCCGATCTTCCCGGTGCTGCTGTTCCAGGTGTGCGTGCTGTCCCTCGTCGTCATCGCCATCATGGATCTGGGCCGCGCGGGCCCCGGCGCCGGCGGCCCCGGGCGGCGCCTCGCGCGGGCCGTCGGCGCCTCGCTCGCCACCCCGCTGGTCCTCGCCTGCAACGCGGGGATCCTGCTGAACCTGCTGTCGGTGCACGTCCCGAAGGTGGTGCTGGACGGGGCCGCGTTCGTCGGCGGCAGCGCCTCCCCGGTGGCCCTCTTCGCCCTCGGCCTGCACCTGGGCGGCCTCGGCCTGGACGTCCGGGGCACCACCCGCGAGGAGGCCGCCATCGTCGCCTTCAAATGCCTCGGCTTCCCGCTGCTGGCCTGGACGGTGTGCGGGGCGCTCGGGGTCCGCGGCGACTGGCTCACGTACCTGGTCCTGATCGCGGCGATGCCGACACCGCAGAACCTGTTCATCTTCGCCCAGCGCTACGACGTGGGTGTGGACCTCTCCGCCTCCATCGTCATCAAGAGCTCGGTCGTCTCCCTCCTGCTGCTGCCGCTCTGGCTCCAGGCCGTCTCCCCCTGAGACGGGGTCGTTCCCCCGGCGGGCCCCGCTCGTTGACCCGGCATGGAGCTGCCGACCATCGCGGCGCCCGGCGTCGGTGAACGGGCCGACGCCGCGGCCGATGCCGCCTGCCACCTCCACGACGCCGTCGCGCCGTGGGGCCCCGCCGCGCCCGGGGCGTGGAGCCGGAGCGCCGCCGAGGACGCCGCCGAGGCCATCGAGACCACCGCGCACGCGCTGACGTACGCCCATCCCCGCGCGGAGGTGATCCTCGCGCCGGTCCACGCGGCCCTCGCGGACCTGCGCCGCCAGCTGGGCCTCGCGCCCGCCGACCCGCTGACCGCCGACGGGCTCCCGGCGCTCCCGCGCACGGTCGGGAACCCGCGGCGCACCCGGTGGGTCCGTCAGCAGGTCCTCACCGCACCCGCGCCCCGGCAACCGCCTTCCGGTACAGCTCCTTGACCTCCGCGCCGAAGTAGGAGCTGTACGAGATGTCGGCCGTGTCCCCGCCCGTCTTCCAGCCGCCGATGACCCCGACCACGTCGCCGGTCTCCGTCCGCTCGTCGTAGCGGGTCAGGAACGGGCCGCCGCTGGTCCCGCCCGGGTAGCCGGTGCAGGCGATCCGCAGGAACGATCCCGGGATCCCGGGATCGGAGCTGGTGAATTTCGTCGTCCTGTTCACGCACAGCCGCGGGCGCGCCGCGGACGCCGGATAGCCGATCAGCGACACCTTCGGATGGGCATACGTGGCGCCGGTGACCAGCCGGTTCCCGCCCACCACGTCCTCCACGGGGAAGCCGTCGGCGTCCGGGCCGACCTGCGCGAAGGCCACGTCGAGGGTGGCCCCGCGGTCGGCGCCCAGGCTGCGGTAGCGCGGGTCGATCCATACCTTCGACTTCCCGGCGGCGTCCCGCAGGACCGGGAACATCCCGTACGGCTGCGGGTTGGCGGAGGTGTATTGCGGTACGAAGGCCACCTGCCGGGCGTCCGTGCCGAGCAGGCAGTGCGCCGCGCTCAGCACCAGGTCGTGGCCGGGGGAGGCGACGACGCTCGCGGTGCAGAAGTACGCGCCGCCGCCCTTCATGACGAACATCCGGCCGACGACCGGGATGCCGTCGAAGTCCTGGCCGGTGCCGTTGCCGGCCGCGGCCTGTCCGCCGCGGGTGACGGGCACGGCCGAGGCCATCCGGTCGGCCGTCCAGAAGGACTCCGCCTCGCGTGCCGACCAACTGCCGGCCGGCGGCTGGGCGCTGCCGGCCTCGGCGACCGGCAGGGGCCCGCCGGGCAGCAGCAGGGCGGCCGTCGCCGCCGCCACCGTCAACGCACGTCGCATGTCCGTCTCCTCTTCGTCGCTGATCGGGCCCAGGTCCTCAGACGGCCTGGGGGAAGCGGAACAGCCGGTCCGGGTCGTAGGTGCGCCGGACCTCCTCCAGGCGGGCGAGGTTCGGCCCGTAGTAGGCCTCGCGCCAGCCGACGAGCCCCGGGTCGGTGTAGTTCTGGTACGCGCTGCCGCCCGCCCAGGGGCGTAGGTCCCGCCAGAGCCCGTCCAGCCAGTCCTGGTGGCGGGCCACCTCGGCGGCCGGCGCGGACTGCGGCCAGTAGACGAGGTACTGGGCGAGGAAGGCGCTGTCCCGGTGGGCGAAGGCCGTGTCGCCGGCCGCCACCCGGTTCACGGCGCCGCCGCAGACCCCGTCGAACTGGACCACCCCGGCCCCGCCGCGCGGCACGCTGCGCGCGTACCGCCGGACGGCGGCCAGTACCGCGGCCACGGCCGGCTCGGGCAGGCCGCCCGCGGGCCAGAAGTCGGAGCGGGCGGCGTACGATTCGCGGCCGAGCCGGCCCTGCGGATCGTGGCCGGGCAGGGCGCCGGGCAGCCGGCACTGGGCGGCGGTCCGCTCCAGGCAGCCCGACATGGCCCGTACGGTGTCGCCGTAGCTCCGTACGACGACCCAGCTGTCCCGCGCCGGACTCCCGACGAGGTCGGACAGGCGGGTCAACTGCCCCTCCAGCTCGCGGCGCCCGTCGAGGCAGACCACCCGCACGGCGGGCGCCGGGGCGGGACCTCCGTCGAGGGTGAACTCCACCTGGCTCCAGAACGGGTCGGGCAGCCCCGCCAGCCAGCGCTGCCAGCCGGCGAGCACCGCAGGGGAGCCGGCCTCGGGCCAGTGGAGTTCGGCGAAGGCGCAGTCGGTGACCGGGTGCGCGCGGAAGCGGAACTCGGTGGCCACCGCGAAGTTGCCGCCACCGCCGCCGCGCAGGGCCCAGTAGAGGCCGGGGTCCCGGTCGGGGCCGACCTCGCGGACGGTGCCGTCGGGGGTCACCGCGGTGGCGCCGGTGAGCTGGTCGGCGGTGGTGCCGTAGGCCCTGGAGGACAGGCCCAGCCCGCCGCCGAGGGTGAGGCCCGCGATGCCGACGGAGGGGCACAGGCCGGCCGGGACCGCCAGGCCGCGCTCGGCCAGGGAGGCGCCCAGGTCGCCGAGCCGGGCCCCCGCCCCGATCCGTACGCCCGTCCCGGAGCCGGAGCCGGAGCCCCCGTCGACCGATACCGACGCCATGGCTCCGACGTCGACCACGAGCCCCGCGGAGCAGGTGGACCAGCCCGCGTAGCTGTGCCCGCCGCCGCGCGGCACCACCGGCACGGCCGAACGGCGGGCGAACTCCAGGCAGACGGCCACGTCCCCGGCGTGCGCCGGATAGGCCACGGCGCCCGGCGCGACGGCGTCGTACCGGGGCTGGAAGAGCCGGCGCGCCTCGGCGAAGTCCCCGTCCCCGGGCACCACCACCCGCCCGTCGAGCGACCGGGCGAGGGCCCCGTAGTCCGGGACCCGCGGCCGGGGAGCCGCGCCGAGGCCGGCGAGTACCGCCGTTGCGGCACTCGTCAGGACCTGGCGGCGGTGGAGGCTCATGCCTCCTTCCTGCCACCGCCGCGGCCGATCGGAGGGAAGGCGGGCCCACGCGGGAAGAGTTGCCCCCCGAACGGCCCACCTCGGCCGCCCTGGCGGCCGTACGGCCGGCTATCGCATGACTATCGGACCGGTTTGCGGGCCAGGATGAACCCCTGCGGCTGCCGCTCGTGGGCATCGGGCTCCCGGACGAGCCGCGCCGTCTCGGTGAGACCGGCCTCGGTCAGCAGTCCGGCGATCAGGTCGGGCGGTGTCCAGTACACGTCGAGATCGACGGGGTGCCCGTACGCGTGCTCCAGCCGGACCCGCTCGTCGCCCGCCTTGAAGGCGATCAGGACATGGCCGCCGGGCGCCGGCACGCGGGCGAACTCGACGAACAGGGGCAGCAGTTCGCCCGGCGGGGTGTGGACGGTGGAGTACCAGGCGAGGACCCCGCCCAGGACCTCGTCCGCGATGTCCAGCGCGGCCATCGAGCCGACCTCGAAGCGCAGCCCCGGGTAGGTCCGGCGGGCCACGGCCACCATCGCCGGGGACAGGTCGACGCCGAAGGCCCGTACGCCGAGCCCGTCGAGGTGGGCCGTCACCCGGCCGGGACCGCAGCCCAGGTCCGCGACCGCGCGGCTGCCGGCGGCGGCGCGGCAGTCCTCCCCGTCCGGTCCACCGCCCGGCCCGCGCACGCACTCGGCGAAGGCGGCCAGCATGGCCCGGTCCAGTGGCTTGCGGGCCAGTTCCGAGCTCAGCAGCCGGGCGTAGTCGACCGCGACGGCGTCGTAGGACGCCCGTACGGAGTGCAGGTACGAGGTCTCTGTCATGCCCCTGAACAGTAGCCCGCCCGCCGCCCGGAGTCGGCTCCAGGCCGTGTGAACGTCATGTGGCCGACAGCGGATTGGGCAGCTCCGCCCACTGGTCGCCCGGCGTCCCGGGGCTCAGCCGCATCAGCGTCAGCGCCTTGGTGGGCAGCGGCCCGGTCAACAGCGCCCCGGTGTCGGCGGTCGGCGCAAGCTCCGCGGTCGCCCGGGCGAGATCCTCCCCGAGCGCGGCCGCCGAGCCCGCCGTGGACCCGAGCGCGCCGGCCACGAGTGATCCGAACAGCTTGCGCCGCAGCACGCCGACGTCGTCGTTGACCAGCCGGCCGGACAGCGGGGGCACGGGCACGCCGTGCTGCACCAGCCGGACCGGGCTGATCCGGATGTCGGCGAGGTCGCGGTAGACGAGCCGGAGCGGAGCGCCGGCGGAGTCCAGCACCACCAGCAGGTTCTGGCCGTGGGCCTCCAGCGCCACCCCCAGGTCCAGCAGCCGCAGCCCGACGCCGATCGCCAGCCGGGCCAGATCGGCCCGCCAGGGTGCGGAACGCGCGTACGGGGTGGCGGCCAGCGCGCCCAGGGGCACCACGCTCTCGCCGGCCGCGGTGTCCGCGAAGGCCTCCGGCGGTTCGCGCAGCACCGCCGCCAGGTCCGGACTGTGCGCGCCCGCCGCACCCAGGGTGCGGGTGAAGTGCAGCCGGCCGTCGAGCCGCTCGGTCAGGGCCTGGGTGAAGGCGGACAGCACTGCGGCCGTCTCGATGGAGTACCCGGAGATGTCCCGCACGGAGGAGGTCAGCCGGGCGCTGAGCGCGGTCTTGACATGCGCCCCGCCCGCGGCCGGCGCCAGCGTGCGCAGGGCCATCAGCGGATGTGCCGCGAACCCGGGCCGGACCTCCTCCCGCTTCAGCACGTGCTCGGCCTGCCAGGGATGCACCGGTACGAGGATCCGCCCGCCGTCGCGCAGGTGGTCCGGCCATTCCCCGGTGACCAGGCACTCCTCGGCCCGTACGGCGACCAGACCGAGCTCGACCAGAGGCCGGTGCTCGGGCCCGTACGCGAGCTGCTCGGCCACCGAGAAACCGGGCCGGGAGCGGCAGTTGGGGTGGTACGGGTGGCCGTCGACGACCCGCTGCTCCCACTCCCAGACGGTCGCGGGAGGCGCCTGCCGGGCCGGCTGTCCGGCCCGGGACAGGGCCAGGGAGGCCGTACTGCCGTCCAGCTCGGCGGCGAACCCGGATCCGGGTTCGGATCCGAACCCGAACCCGAGTCCGAACCCCGGCTCCGCCCCGGACCGGGCCTCGGACTCGGCTCCGAAGCGCACGCCGAGCGCCGCCATCAGCCGTGCCGCCTGCCGGTAGGGGCGGCCGTCCAGCAGCACCTCGTCCACGTACGGCCCGGTCGCGTAGGGATCCGGCAGCGGCCCCTCCAGTCGCCCGCCCCCGGCCAGGACCAGCGCCAGGGTGCCGGACCCCCGCTCCCGGCGCTCCACCCACGGCAGCGGATCGAAGGCCAGCCCCCGCCACAGCCGGGTCAGCACGGCGGCCCGCGCGCCGGGGAGCGCGCCGGCGTACGCGGCCACGAGGGACGGTCGTACGCCGGCCAGCCCGGCGGCGACCGCCTCCTCGGCCGGGGAAGCGGCCGGAGAGCCGGGGAGCGGGTCGGGGAGGTACGCGCTGGAGTGCAGGGCCCTGTTCCTCTCGCGGAAGCGGTGATGATCAGTTCATCATCGCGGATACTGAAGATCACGGCCGGTGTCGCGCCCCGCGCTCCGCCGGCGATCCGGATGGACCGAATGGAACCAGTGGACCTCAACGCCGCCGCCGACGCGTACGCCGCAGCCCCGTTGCTGAACTGCCTCCTGCGGGAGGTGGCCGAACCGGAGGGGAACGGCGCCTACCGGCTGCGGGGCAGCGGGAGACTGCTGCGGGTGCGCGGCGGACGCCGGCCCGCACGACCCGAACTGCGCACCGCGGACGGCTGGCATCCGCTCACCCACACCGAACTGGTCAAACTCACCTCCGACGAACTGTGCGAGTACACCGGGGTCTCCAACGACGAGCTGCCGGTCGAGATCACCGACAGCCGGGAGACCATCGCGGCGCTGCTGACCGCCCGGGCCGCCGCCGGGCCGCCGGCCGACCCGTACGTGCTGTCCGAGCAGGCGTTGGTCATGGGGCACCCGCACCACCCTGCGCCCAAGGCCCGCGGCGGGGCCCCCGCCGCGAGCTGGCTGCCGTACGCGCCCGAGGCCCATGCCCGGTTCCCGCTGGTCTTCCTGGGCCTGCGCGAGGACCAGGCGGTCGAGGAGGGCGGCCCGGAGGCGGGCGCCGCGGTCGACTCGCTCGCCGAGGTCCTCGACGGCCCGCGCGCGCCCGCCGGGTACCGGCTGCTGCCGGCCCATCCCTGGCAGCTCGACCTGGTCGGGGGGCGGCCGGGGATGCGCGAGGCCTTCGAGGACGGGCGGCTGCTCCGGCTGGGGACCGGGCGGCTGCCGGTCTGGCCGACGGCCTCGATCCGGACCGTGTACGTGCCCGGGGCGACCGCCGACCTCTTCGTGAAGTTCAGCCTCGACGTGCGGATCACCAATGACGTGCGCCGGCTGTGGCGGCACGACCTGCTGAAGCTGCGGCGTACGGACGCGGCCGTGGCGGCGGGCTTCGCGCAGCTGCGCCGGTCGGGATCGAACGCGGGCTGGCTCGCCGACCGCGGCTACCGCACCGCCGCCTTCGCCTTCGAGGAGTTGGCGGTACTGGTGCGCGACGGCCTTCGGGGGCACCTGGAGCCCGGGACCACCCCGCTGCTGGCCGCCGCCCTCGCCGAGGGCTTCCCGGGCAGTCCACTGGAGCGCACGGCCGACCCCGCGGGGTGGTGGCGGGCGTACCTGCGGAGCGTGGTGCCCCCGGTCCTGGACCTGTTCGCGCGGCACGGCATCGTCCTGGAGGCGCACCTCCAGAACGCCCTGATCGCCGTCGACGCCGACGGCATGCCCGCGCATGCGCTCTTCCGGGACGCGGAGGGCGTGAAGCTGCTGCCGGACCTGCCGCGCGAGGCCGCCTGGCAGCGGCTCGTCTACTGCCTGGTGGTCAACCACCTGACCGAGATCGCGGGCGCCCTCGCGCAGCACCACCCGCACGCCGCCGCCGGGTTGTGGCCCGCGGCCCGGGAGGAGTTCCTGCGCTACGACGCGGCCCGGCCCCTGCCCGAGATCGCGGCCCTGCTCAGCGCCCCCTCGCTCCCGGCCAAGACCAACCTCCTGCTGCGCTGGACGCGCGCCGACGGTGCGGACGCCCGTTACCTACCACTTCCCAACCCCCTGCCTGCGGCGGCGGGTCAGGGGGAATCGACGTCGTGATCGGTCACGGTGGAACGGCCCTTCACCGTGCGTTCGATCTTTCCCCGGCTGCCCGTGGTGGACGAATTGTCGAGGCGTGAGGACGTCAAAGGCCAGGTCGGTGTGCTGCACGTACTGGCGTCGGTGGAACGGGCACGCCAGGACACGGCTCAGGCGCTCGAATATCTCCGCCGGGCCCTCGCCCTCTGCGGGCAGGGGGGATATCGCGGAGGCGAGGCCGACATTCGCCATGAGCTCGGTCTGCTCTCGATGAGGTCCGGGAATGTGGAGGGTGCTCGGATCGAACTGACCAAAGCCATGGACCTGTACGAGGCGGGCGAGGATTCCGTCGGGCTGTGTGAAGCACTGCACGCACTGGGCTCATTGGCCCGTATGCGGGAACAGTACGAAGTGTGCGAGGCGTACCAGAAGCGCGTACTGGAAATCAGTCGGGCCACCAAGGAACCCCGGGGCGAGGCCGGTGCCACCTACGAACTGGGTTGCGTGGCCCGGCAGCGCGGTGAATTGGCTGCGGCCGAAGTGCAGTTGGAGCGCGCACTGAAGCTCTACCGGCGCATCGGACATCTCGTCGGCCAGGGCGGGGCGCACTTCGAGCTGGGGCAGCTGAGACTGGCCAGGTCGCAGGTTCAGGCCGCGGTCCGGCACTTCGAGCTGTCCGCGGCGCTGCTCCGGTCGGCCGGGGACCTGCACGACCTCAAGGTCGTGGAGGGCGAGCTGGCGAGCCTCCGGGCCCGGAAGTGACGCCTCCCGGAGGGGTGGATTCCGGCCAAACCGCGTGGCTCGGGGGAGACCCGCCTCCCAATAGGTATAGACCAATGCTACGTTGGTCGAGCAGACCGCGCAGTCCTTGACCACCCGTCAGAGGAGAAGCCATGCCCTCCCCCTCGCGGGGCGGCGGCCCGGCCGCCACGCCCAAGTACCAGCGGATCGCCGCAGCGTTGCGGCACGAACTCGACCGCACCGCGCACACCCCCGGCTCCAGACTGCCCTCCGAGCGCAGCCTGGCCGCCCGCTACCAGGTCAACCGGCAGACCATCAGGGCCGCCCTCCAGAACCTGCGCGAGGACGGCCTCATCGTCACCGGCCGCCGCGGGACCCGCTCCGCGCCCGCGGCGCAGGACCGGCCGGGCCCGTCGAGCCGGGCGGCCGCGCCCGTAGCGGCCCCCACCCAGAGCTGGCTGACGCTGGTCACCGTGGCGCCCTCGACCGCCGCCCTGCTCGGCATGCGCGGCGGCGACCGGACCCTGGTCCACCATCACCGCGACCTCGGCCCGACGGGCGAGATACTCCGGCACGCCGTGACGTACTTCTGCCCGCGCACGGTCGCCGCGACGCCCGAACTGGCCCGCTACCGCGACCGCGCGGCCGCAGCCGTACGGGACGAGGACCCGCGTCCGCTGCACCACTGGCTGGAGCGGGCCGCGGTGGCCGGCCGCGTCGCCGAGACCATCACCATGACCCGTACCAGCCACCCGCCGACCGCCACCCCCGCCGCCGGGCTCTCCGTACGCCGGACCCTGCACGACACCGCGGGCCGGCTGCTCGCCGTCACCGACCTCGCCTTCCCCACCTGGGACCGGCTGATCTTCCACCGGGACCGCCCGGCGCCGGGGTTCCTCGTCACCTGAGGCCGGTCACCGGGCCGGCCGCGGGGAGCTCCGCGCTCAGCGTTCGGACAGGGCCGACGGTGCCTCCTGGACCACCCAGCCGTTGCCGTCCGGGTCCTCGAAGGACATGAAGGAGTTCCAGGTGTCGCCCTTGCCGTCCTCCCAGCCCAGCGCGCCGATGTGGCGGATCGGGGACACGTCCACGCCCCGGTCCGCCAGTTCCCGGCGGGCCGCCTCGATGTCGGTGACGCAGAGCTGGGGCCCCTGCAGCGTGCCCGGCTCCATGGTCTTCGTGCCGGGCGCGGTGGGCATCCCCTTGAGCAGCGCGACCGAGCAGCGCGAGCCGGGCGGGGTCAGCTGGATGATGCGCACGCCGGGGGCCACCTCGTCGTCGAGGTCGACCTTGAAGCCGATCTTGGCGGCGTAGAACTCCTTCGCGCGGTCCATGTCGGTGACGGGTACCGGGATGACTTCGAGTGTCCATTCCATGGAGACACCGTCGCCCACGCGGACGCCGCCGCGCACGCCGAAACGCCAGATCGGGCCGAACTCGCCCGCCCGTCACTCGGTGGCGAGGTCCGGGACCGGGTCCAGGCCCAGCATGTCCAGGGCCTCGGACTCGTCCGTGCCCGCCGGGAGGTCGGGGGAGTCCGATGTGGCGGGGACGCCCGTCAGGAGCGCGAGCAGGCCGGCCACCTGGACCCCGGCCTCGGCCGGGTGCCGGAAGACCGCGCCCGGCGAGATCTCGTAGCGGTTGCGCCGACCGTCGCGCACCCGCTTCAGGTACCCGTCCGTCTCCAGGTCGGTGACGATCGCCTGCACCGTCCGCTCGGTCAGCGTGCACGTCTGCGCGACGTCCCGCAGACGCACGGCCGGGTCCCGAGCGATGGTCACCAGAACGCGTGCGTGATTTGTGAGAAATGTCCAGTTCTGACGGCTTGTGATGCTCCCCATGTGGTCATGATGCGATACACGATTCATGTGATGCAAGACGTGAAGCGCGTTTCCGGTAATTCTTGACGTAGGAGCAGAACGGGTCCACCATCGACGGCAGTCAAGGTCCCGCGCCGCAAGCCGACAAGCCCAAGGAGCGAACCCCATGCCGGTCCCCGCCCCGTTCTCCCATACCGCCGACTCCCGCCCCGCAGCGACTGCCGCCGCCGTCGTCCCCGGCCCCCGCCGGAGCGCCGCCGCGGCCGCCCTCAGTGCGGGTCTGCCCCGGATCGACGAGCCCCGGGAGGTGGCTCCCGCCGACGCGAGGGAACTGTCGCGGCTGTTCTTCCGGCGGCTGCGCGAACTCGACGAGGGCACCCCGGAGTACCGCTACGTCCGCAACACGCTGATCGAGATGAACGCCTCGCTCGTCCAGTACGCCGTCCGCCGCTTCCGTGCCCGCGGCTCCGGCGACGCCGCGGGTGGCGGCGAGATCGAGGACATCGTCCAGGTCGGCACCATCGGCCTGATCAAAGCCATCGACCGCTTCGACCCGGCCCGCGAGAACGAGTTCTCCACCCTCGCCATGCCGTACATCACAGGTGAGATCAAGCGACACTTCCGTGACACGACCTGGGCCGTGCGCGTCCCGCGCCGCCTCCAGGAGCTGCGCATCGACATCGCCAAGGCGAAGGAGGAGCTGACCGCCAGGCTCGACCGTTCGCCGACGGTCGCCGACCTCGCCCTGCACCTCTCCCTCACGGAGGAGGAGGTCATCGAGGGGCTCGTCGCCGCCAACGGCCACACCAGCGGCTCCCTTGACGCCCCGCACGCCGAGCACGGCGACGGCCCGGCCGAGGGGCACACCCTCGCCGACGTCATGGGCGAGGAGGAGCCGGCGCTGGAGCGCGTCGAGGACATCCAGACCCTCGCGCCGCTGCTCGAACAGCTCACCGACCGGGAGCGCCGCATGCTGCGGATGCGCTTCGGCGACGAGCTGACCCAGGCCCAGATCGGCGCCGCCCTCGGCATCTCCCAGATGCAGGTCTCCCGCCTCCTCACCCGGCTCCTGGCGCACCTGCGGTCCTCGATGCTGGACGATCCGGCAGTGCCGGAGGTGCCCGAGCGCGAGGTGCCGGCCGGCGGCGACCGCCCTGCCTGACCGCCCCGCCCCACGTGAGGTAGATCACCTTTGCGTTTGCGCAGGTGAATACCGGGCACTTGCGCTACTGGAGCGGAACCATGCCCTCCGGCCGAATCGGCCGGAGGGCATGGTGCATGCGGGCAGATCCCGTACCGCTCCACGGCGCACCGGCCGCTTTGCGACCGGACAGCCGTTACCGGTACTACCCGCGAGGTGTATGTGTCCACGCTCCAGGCCGAGCACGTGTACAAGGTGTTCGCCAGACGACCCGACGACCTGGCGGCCGCCGTCCGCGCCCTCGAAGCAGGCACCGCCCGCGACGAACTGCGCGCCGAAGGAACGACGGCCGCGGTGATCGACGCCACGTTCCGCGTCGAACCCGGCCAGATATTCGTCGTCATGGGTCTGTCGGGATCGGGCAAGTCGACTCTGCTGCGCATGCTCAACGGACTGCTCGAACCCACCGAGGGACGCATCCTCTTCGACGGCCAGGACCTCACCACGCTGTCGCCGCGCGAACTGCGCCACGTACGGTCCACCAAGATCAGCATGGTCTTCCAGCACTTCGCGCTGTTCCCGCACCGCGACGTCCTGGCCAATGCCGCATACGGTCTGGAGGTCCAGGGCGTCCCCCGGGCCGAGCGCGAACGGCGCGCCGCCGAGGCGCTGGCGCTGTGCGGGCTCGGCGGCTGGGAGACGTCCTGGCCCGACGAACTGTCCGGCGGCATGCAGCAGCGCGTCGGCCTCGCCCGTGCGCTGGCGACCGACGCCGACCTGCTCCTGATGGACGAGTCCTTCAGCGCCCTCGACCCGCTGATCCGCCGCGACATGCAGGACCAGTTGCTGGAACTCCAGAAACGGCTCAAGAAGACCATCGTGTTCATCACCCACGACCTGAACGAGGCCATGCGCCTCGGCGACGCGATCGCCGTGATGCGCGACGGCCGGATCGTCCAGCAGGGCACGGCCGAGGACATCCTCACCCGCCCCGCCGACGACTACGTCGCCTCCTTCGTCCAGGACGTCGACCGCTCGCGCGTCCTCACCGCCGAAGCGGTCATGGACGAGGCCGGGGGCCCCGACGCTCCCGCGGGCGGGGCGGCCGCCGCCACCGCCTGCGACTGCCCGACCGTCAGCCCCGGCACCCCGCTCGCCGATCTCTGCGCGGTCAGCGCCCGCGTACCCCACCCGGTCTCCGTCACCGACGAGGACGGCGCCGTCGTCGGCTCGGTCCCGCAGGACCGCCTCGTCGCCTTCATCGGCGACGAACAGCGACCCCCGATGGCCTGCACGGAGGTGGCGGCCTGATGCCCCGCCTGCACCTCGGCGCCTGGGTCGACAGCGCGGTCGACTTCCTCCAGCTCCACCTCTCCTGGCTGTTCGACGCCGTCAGTACGGGCGTCACCGGCCTCTACGACGGCATCGAGACCGTCCTGTCCGCGCCGTCCCCGCTGCTCTTCGCCGGCATCCTCGCCGTCGCCGCCTGGTGGCTGCGCGGTCTGCTCGCCGCCCTGCTGGCCTTCGCGGGCTTCGCGCTGGTCGACTCCGTGGGCCTGTGGCCGGACGCCATGTCCACGCTCTCGCTGGTCCTGGTCGCCACCCTCGTCACCCTGGCCTTCGCCGTCCCGACGGGCATCTGGGCCGCACGCTCCGACCGGGTCAGCGCCGCTCTGCGGCCCGTCCTGGACTTCATGCAGACCATGCCGGCCATGGTCTACCTCATCCCCGGCATCATCTTCTTCGGGGTGGGCGTGGTGCCCGGCATCATCGCGACGATCATCTTCTCGCTGCCGCCCGGTGTACGGATGACCGAGCTCGGCATCCGCCAGGTCGACGCCGAACTCGTCGAGGCCGCAGACGCCTTCGGCACCACACCGCGCGACACCCTGGTCCGCGTACAGCTCCCGCTGGCCCTGCCCACCATCATGGCGGGCATCAACCAGGTCATCATGCTGGGCCTTTCCATGGTCGTCATCGCGGGCATGGTCGGCGGCGGCGGACTGGGCGGCGCCGTCTACCGCGCCATCGGCAGCGTCGACATCGGCCTCGGCTTCGAGGCGGGCATCTCCATCGTCATCCTCGCCATGTACCTGGACCGGATGACCGGGGCACTGGGCCGCCAGGTCTCCCCGCTCGGCAGGCGCTCCCTCGCCAAGGCGCGGTCCGCCGCGACCGGCGTGACCCGGCTGTGGAACCACCGCCCGCAGCCGGTCCACGCCATCGCCGGAGCCGTCGTCCTCGCCCTCGTCGCCGGCGGACTGGGCGCCTTCGGCGGCGCCGGTCAGGTGAGCACGAGCGCGGCCGGGGCCGACAACGTCGGCAAGGGCCACAAGGTCAGCATCGGCTACATCCCGTGGGACGAGGGCATCGCCTCCACCTTCCTGTGGAAGGAGCTCCTGGAGCGCCGCGGCTACCGCGTCGATGCCCGGCAGTTGGAGCTCGGCGCCCTGTTCACCGGCCTCGCCGGCGGCCAGGTCGACTTCCAGACCGACGCCTGGCTGCCGGTCACGCAGGCCGAGTACTGGAAGAAGTACGGGGACAGGCTCGACGACCTCGGAGCCTGGTACGGCCCCACCTCCATCGAGCTGGCGGTCCCGTCCTACATGAAGGACGTGAAGTCCCTCGCCGACCTCAAGGGGAAGGGCGGGGAGTTCAAGGGCCGGATCATCGGCATCGAGCCCAGCGCGGGCGCGATGGGGATCCTGAAGGACAAGCTCCTGCCGGAGTACGGCCTGGACGGCGAGTACAAGGTCGTCGACGGCTCCACGCCGGGCATGCTCGCCGAGCTCAAGCGCGCCTACGAGAAGCAGGAGCCCGTCGTGACCGTGCTCTGGTCGCCGCACTGGGCGTACGCCTCGTACGACCTGCGCAAGCTGGAGGACCCCAAGGGCGTGTGGGGCAAGGGCGACGGCATCCACACGGTCACGCGCCAGGGCTTCGCCGCGGACGAACCGCGGGTGGCCGAATGGCTGCGCTCGTTCAAGCTCACCGAGGAGCAGCTGACGGGCCTGGAGGCCAAGATCCAGGAAGCCGGCAAGGGCAAGGAACAGCAGGCGGTCCGCGCCTGGCTGGCCGAGAACCCCGAGGTCGAGAAGAAGCTCGTCTAGGCCGTCCGGGCCGTCCAGGACATCTGGACGGCCGCCGGCGCCGGCGCACGGGCGCTGCGTACCCGAGTACGTTCCCGCGTGCACCGGCGCCGGGGTCGCCGGCCGGCGGCTCAGCCGACCGGGACCCGGTGCCGTGCGGACCCGGCGTACTCCTCGACGGGCTCGGCCCCGACGGGCGGCCGGACCGGCCACCAGACGGACCGGCCCAACAGCGCCGCGCAGGCGGGCACCAGGACGATCGACAGGACGAAGGCGGAGAGCAGGATCCCGAGCCCCGTCGCGAAACCGATCTGCTGCGTGGCCGCCGCCGGGGTGACGGCGAGGCTCCCGAAGGAGGCGGCCAGCACCAGGCCGGCCGTCGCGATGGCCGGCGCGGTGTGCCGCACCGCCCGGGCCACGGCCGCGCGGGCCGGTCCGGGGCGCTGCATCTCCTCGCGGATCCGGTCGGTCACCAGGATGTTGTAGTCGGTGCCCAGCGCGACCACGAAGAGGAACAGCACGAGCGGGAGCGAGAAGGCCACGCCCGGCTGGTCCAGCGCACGCTGGAAGACGAGCGTCGAGGCGCCCAGCGTGGCGGCGAACCCGAGCCCCACCGAGATCAGCAGGACCAGCGGCGCGAGCAGGCTGCGCAGCAGCAGGAACAGGATCACCGCGATCAGCGCCGCCGCCACCGGGAAGACCACCTTCAGGTCCTTGTCCACCGCCACGGAGATGTCGGCGAACACCGCGGCGGTACCCCCGACATGCGCATCGGTGCCTTCGGGCCGGTGCGCGGCAACCACGTCGCGGACCGGGCCGGACGCCAGGTCGCGGGCCTCCTGGCCGTTCGGGTCGGCGGTCGGGAACAGGTCGATCCGGGCCGCCCGGCCGTCCCCGTTCAGCACGGTCGGGGCGACCCGGCCCACGCCGTCCACCTCCGCCAGCGCCCCGGCCAGCGGGGCGACCGCCTCGGCGCGCAGCGCGCTCCCGTCCTTCGCGGCGACGAAGACGCTGATCGGGTCCGACACGCCGGCGGGCAGGGCGCGGGAGATCTCGGCCGCGGTGTCCGCGGCAGCCGTACGCTCACCGCCCGTGTCGCTCGATCCGTAGTCCATCCGCATGCCGGCCACACCCGCGGCCAGGGCACCGAGCAGCGCCACGCAGACGACCGCCGCAGCCAGCGGCCGCCGCGCCACCAGGTCACCCAGCCGGTCGGCGGAACCCGCGCGGGGAGCCCGCTTCAGGGAGCGCGAGGGCCAGAACATCTTGCGCCCGGTCACGGCCAGCAGAGCCGGCATCAGGGTGAGGCTGCCCAGCAGCATCACCAGCACGGCCACCGCTACGGCCGGACCGAGCACCCGGAACTGCCCGAAGGAGGCCACCCCGAGGGTGGAGAACGCGGCGACGATGGTCAGCGCCGCCGAGGTCACGGCCGTACCGACGCGCCCGGCGACCTCGGCCGCCGCAGCGCGCCCTGACTGTTCGGGGTACCTGCGCAACTGCTCGCGGAAGCGGAACAGCAGGAACAGGAAGTAGTCGATGCCTATGCCCACCAGGACGACGTTGATCAGCTGCGGGGTGGACGCGTCGAGGTCGACGCCGGTCAGCAGCGCGGCGCCGACGACCGTACCCGTGGCGGCGCCTCCGACGACGCTGACGATCAGCAGGGGCAGCAGCGCCGCGAGCAGACTGCGGAACACCAGCACGTGCAGCAGCACGATCAGGCCCAGCATCACCGCGCCGACGACCGTGGACCGGGTCTCCTCGGCATCGGCGGCGTCCACGCTGTCGGCGAGTCCGCCGGTGAACCCGGTCCGCAGCCCCGCCTCGGCGAACCGGTCCCGGGTCTGGTCGCGGAAGGTCCGGAAGGCGGCCTGCACTCCGGGATCCTGCGCGACGCCGGTCAGCTCCGCCGACAGCAGCCGGTAGCTCCGGTCGGGAGCCGTCATGGCCGGGCTGACCTTCGGGATCTGCGAATGGTCCTGGACGAAGGGCAGGTCGTCCTCCGTCTTGGGCACGGTGATCCGGTGCCGGGCCAGCTCCGCGGCCTCCTCGTCGATGCGCCGCTCGTCCGCGGGCTCCAGCGGCTTGCCGTCCGTCCTGGCCACCAGCACGGTCATCGGGTTGGCGTCGGGCCGCACCCCGAACTTCTCCTCGGCGATCTTGAGGGCGGCCGCCGAATCGTAGGTGGCGGGCAGGAAGTCACCGCTGCCGCTCTGTGTGGCGCGGAAGACCATGGCCTGTCCCAGAATCGCCAGTGCGATGCCGAGCACGGCCCACACGGCGATCACCTTCCACGGGCTTCTCGTCGAGAATCCGGTCAGGGCGCGGATCACGTGACTCCTCAGATCTGTGCGACTTCCGCCGGGGGTTCCCGGCTACTCCCAAGACCATCAGCCGCCGGCGCCGCGAGCGTCCGGGCACAGGATGATCTGCAGCCCGGGACCAGGGTCCGGCCCCCGGCCGGACCAGGACCCCGGTCCTGGTCCGGCATCCGCCCGGGGCCGGTTCCGCCGGCCGGGTCCGCTGCGAGAATGGATCACGAAGGAACGGCTGCACGTCGCCCCGGCACCGGCCGGAGGGGCAGCCGGCGGAGGAGGAACTGCACCGATGGGCAAGGGCACCGACAGGCTGCTGACCTGGACGCGCAACGACGCACTCCTGGCCATCGGGGCCGCCGCGGTCGACCTGGTCGGCTTCTCCGTCGGCGACCGGACCGACAGCCAGCTGCTCACCGTTGCCGGGGCGCTCGCCCTCGTGGCCTCGGCCCTGGGCCTGGTCGCGCGCCGCACCCACCCGGTGGCCGTGCTCGCGGTCGTACTGACCCTGAACGTGGTGCCCAACCTGGCGACCCCGGAGGTGTCACCGCACTTCGGTCTCGGCCTCGCGGTCGCCCTCTACTCGGTGGCCAGGTTCTGCCGGCCCGCGGTCGTGGCGGGAGCCGCACTCGCCGCCGTGCCCCTGCCCTCGGTGGGCCAGGGCGGCTCACTGCTCCCCGACCTCTGGTCCGTCGGAGCCAACGCGATGGCCACGGCGCTGGTCGTCGCCACGGCCGTGGTCACGGGCCGCTGGCAGCGGGAGGTCGAGGCCAACCGCGTGCTGCTGGCCGACCGGGCAGTGGCCGACGAGCGGCGCCGCATCGCCCGGGAGCTGCACGACATCGTCGCCCACCACATCACCACCATGCAGCTCATGGCCGGCGGGGCCCGGGCCAACCTGGCGCACGACCCCGAGGTGGCCCGCGAGGCCCTGGTCACGCTGGAGGGCTCCGGCCGGCTGGCGCTGCGCGAGATGCGGCAGTTGCTCGACGTACTGCGGGCCGGGGAGGAACCCGAGCACGGTCCGCCGGCGCCGCAGCCCGGAGCCGGGGACCTCGGCCGCATCGTCACCGAGGCCCGGCTGGCGGGGACGGACACCGAGTTCACCGTGGACGGGGCGGAGCGTCCGCTGCCCCCGACCGTGGGCCTGACCGTGTTCCGGATCGTGCAGGAGGCACTGACCAACACCCGCAAGCACGCGACGCAGGCCCGGGCCCGGGTGCGGCTGACGTACCACCCCGACGAGGTCACCGTCGAGGTGCGCGACGACGGGGCGGGCCGGCGGCCGCCGGAGCAGCACCCGGCCCCCCGTCCCGGGTACGGTCTGATCGGCATGCGCGAACGGGTGACCCTGCACGGCGGCACCCTGGAAGCCGCCGCGCTCGACGGCGGCGGCTTCCGGGTGGCGGCGCGCATACCGGCCGCGTCCGGCGCGGCCGGTGACGAACGGGGTGGAGAGGGAGGGGAGCGGGCACTGTGATCCGTGTACTCATCGCAGACGACCAGCCGCTGGTGCGGCGCGGCCTGGCCCTGATCCTGGCCCCCGACCCGGAGTTCGAGGTCGTGGGCGAGGCAGGGGACGGCGCCGAGGCCGTCGGCCTCGCCCAGAGCCTGCGGCCCGACGTGGTGGTCATGGACATCCGGATGCCGGTGCTCGACGGGGTCAGGGCGACCGAGGAACTGGCCCGGCTCCTGCCGGAGTCCCGCGTGCTGGCCCTGAGCACCTTCGACATGGACGAGTACGTCGTCGCCGCCCTGCGGGCCGGCGCCTACGGCTTCCTGCCGAAGGACGTCTCCCCGGAGGAGCTCAGCGCAGCCGTGCGCACCGTCCACACCGGCGAGGCGGCCGTCGCGCCGCGCCTGCTCACCCGGCTGATCTCCACCTACGTACGGGCCCCCGCGCGGCCCCCGCGCCGGCCCGCCGCCATCGCGGGCGAACTCACGCCGCGGGAGCTGGAGATCTGGCACCTGCTGGCCACCGGGCTCGACAACGCCGAGATCGCCCGGGACCTGGACATCAGCGTCTCCACGGTCAAGAACCACATCACGGGCATCTTCGGCAAGCTCGGGGTCCGGGACCGCGCCCAGGCGGTGATCGCGGCCTACGAATCGGGGCTGGTGGCGGCCGCCGGAGAGCGCGGTTGATCACCAAGTGCCCGGAAGAGGACCGGATTCCTCCGGGGGAGCACACCCCTGACCAGCCAAAACACTGGAGGATTCGCCCGTGCGGACAGGGCCCTGTCCATGGCACAGTGCGATCAGCCCAACCGCACGACCAGGGAGCCTCCATGCGCGATCAGCACTCCACGCCCCTCGCGGCCGCCCCCGAGTGCCGGTCGGAGCCGAGCCCGCTGCCCCGCTGTCCCGTGTGCGAAGACGCGCCGGAGCGCATCTCCTGGCGCCAACGCCCCGGCCTGCCCGTGGTGCTGGCCTTCGACCCCTGCGGTCACCAGCACACCTCGCCGGCGCCGCCGGTCCTGGCGGTCCTGCCCCCAGGACCTGCTGACGGGTTCGGCCGCCGCCAGGCGTAGGGACGGTCGCGGCCGGGACGTTCAGCGCGGGATCACCCAGTCCGGCACCCAGGTCCCGGCGGTCTCGTGGCCGGCCGCCGTCGAGGCGAGGTGGGCGCGGAGGGTGGCCAGCGCCGGGTGGGGGTTGTCGCGGTGCCACAGGAGCGAGTGCGGGTAGACGGGCGTCGGGCCGGTGACCGGGATCCGGCGCAGCCCGTGGCCCGCGGGCCAGACGAGGCGGGTCTGCCCGCCCATGAACGTGGCCAGGGCAGGGGTGTCGGCGATGGTGTCGAGGAGTGCGTCGGAACCGAAGTTGGGACCGGTCGCCTCGATGGTGAGGCCGAACTCGGCGACCAGGTCGTCGTAGTAGGCGGCCCACTCGGTACCGGGGACGATGCCGGGCATCCAGATCCGGTGCCCGACGAGCTCGGCCACGGTCACCGACCGGGCACCCGCCAGCGCGTGGTCGGGGCCGGTGAGCAGCTGGAGCGGCTCGTCGAGAACCCGTACGGCCTCGATGTCCTCGGGAAGGGGCCGGCCGGGCACGGCGACGGCGCGGAAGGACGCGTCGATCGCACCGGACCGGATGGCGGCGACGGCCGTCTCCACGTCGAACAGCATCATCACGTCGAGCTCGATGTCCGGGTGCGCGCGGTGGAAGTCGCGCATCAACGCCGACTGCGCGCTGCGCGAGGCGATCACGTCGACGCGCAGCGGACGGCGGCCGGTGCGCACGGAGGCGACGGCACGCTCGGCGACGCGCAGCAGCTCGCGCGCGTGGGGCAGGAAGGCCTGCCCGTCGATGGTGAGCCGGGCGCCGCGCGCGGTGCGGGTGAACAACCGGACGCCGAGGGTGCGCTCCAGGGCGGCGATGCGCTTGGAGACGGCCTGCTGGGTGACCGCCAGCTCGGCGGCGGCCTCCTGGAACTGCCCCGCCTCAGCGGCGGCCACGAAGGTCCGGACGGTGTCGAGGTCCATGCCGACAGCCTACGGCCACAACCAGTGGTTGTGACTGGTGGCCCGATGGTTGTTTGATCCCTGGGTACGGCGCTCGCTTTGATGCTTCCGATCGCGAATTGGTTGTACGAGTGGGCGGCGAAGGGCGGCGGGGATGAGCAGCGGGCACCGGTTGGGGCGGCGGTTCGGGTGGCTCTGGGGAGCGTACGGAACCAGCGCGCTCGGCACGTGGCTCGCCTTCGGTGCGTTCCCGCTGATCGCCATCCAGGTACTGCACGCCGGGCCGGCCGAGGTCGCCGCGCTCGCCTCCGTCGGGGCCGCGGTCGGCGCGGCCGTGGCGCTGCCGCTCGGCCCGTGGGTGGAGTTCCGCCGCAAGCGGCCGGTGCTGATCGCGATGGACCTGGTGCGGTTCGCCGCCCTGCTGACGATCCCCGCCGCGTTCGCGCTCGGCGTGCTCACCTTCCTCCAGCTCCTGCTGGTCTCGGTCGTCGTCGCGGCGGCCGACATCACCTTCCGGGCCGCCTCCGGGGCGTACCTGAAGACCCTGCTGCCGGCCGAGGACCTGCTCGTCGCCAACGCCCGGTTCGAGTCCACGGCCTGGACGACCACGATCATCGGACCACCGCTGGGCGGCGTGGCGATCGGACTCCTCGGCCCGGTGGTGACGGTCGTGGCCGACGCGGTCAGCTACCTGCTCTCGGCCCTGGGCATCCGGGCGATGGGCGGGCCCGAGCCGCTGCCCGAGCGCCGGGAGGCCCCGCGCATGCGGGCCGGGGACCTGCTCGACGGCTGGCGGTACATCCTCGCCGACGCGACGCTGCGTCCGCTGTTCCTCAACACCGCCTCGTTCAACGCCCTGGTGATGGCCGCCTCGCCGCTGCTGGCCGTCCTGATGCTCGGCCGGCTCGGGTTCGCGCCCTGGCAGTACGGCCTCGCCTTCGCCGTGCCCTCGGTCGGCGGGCTGCTCGGTTCGCGGCTGGCCGGGCCGCTCGTCGCGCGGTTCGGACAGCACCGGGTCCTGCTCGTGGCCGGGTCGCTCCGCGCGGTCTGGCCCCTCGGCCTGGCCTTCCCCGGGCCGGGCGCCGGCGGGCTGCTGCTGGTGATGGGCGTCGAGTTCGGGCTCATCTTCTGCTGCGGTGTCTTCAACCCCGTCTGCGCCACCTACCGGCTCCAACGCACCGCGGCCGACCGGGTCGCCCGTACCCTGTCCGCCTGGGCCGTGACGGCCAAGGCCCAGACCGCGCTCCTGACGGGCATCTGGGGCGTGCTGGGCGGCCTGCTCGGACCGCGTACGGCCGTCGGCCTGGCCGGCGTACTCCTGCTGGCGACCCCGCTGCTGCTCCCGCGCAGAACATCGACGCAGGTCAGGGGCTGGGAACGGGGCCCTGCATGTGCTGACTGATCCACTGGATGAGGCCGTTGTCGTGCATGCCGGGGACGTAGGTGTAGGCATCGTGGCCGCCGCCCTCGTCGACGCGGAACATGGTCTTGACCGGGCCCTTGCCGTAGTCCTTTATGAACTTCTCGATGGGCGGCCGGTTCGCGACGTCGCTGCCCTTGGTGCCTACCTGGAAGCCCAGGTAGACGTCGGGACCGTGCCGGTCGATGAGCTCCTTGGCGAGCTGGGGCGGGCTGTTCTCCGCCTTCTCCTTCGGGTGGCCGTTCCACAGCCGGGAGTCCGGCACGATGTCCGGCCCGCCGGCGATCACGGCCTTGAACAGGTCGGGCTTCTGGAGCACCGCCTTGAGGCCCGCGAAGCCGCCGGTGGAACTGCCCATGAACGCCCAGCCGTCCCGGGACTTGATGGTCCGGAACGCCGCCCGCACCAGGTCGGGGACGTCCTCGGTGAGCCAGGTGCCCATCTTGGGCTGGTCGGGGATGTCGCTGCCGTCCCAGTACAGCCCGTCCTTCGACTCGGGCTGCGGGTTCAGGACGGGCATGGCGAGGATGAAGGGAAGGCTGCTGCCGTCCTGGGACCACTTGGAGATGCTCGCCTCCAGCTTGAGGTCCTTGCCCATCCAGTAGTTCGTGGGGAAGCCGGCGCCGCCGGGCAGCGCGATCATCACGGGGAAGCCGCTGTGCGCGTACTTGGGGTCCTTGTACTGCGGCGGCAGCCAGAGCCAGACCTTGCCCGTGAAGCCGGACTTCTTGCCGGCCAGGGTGGTGACCATGACCTTGCTGCCGTCCTCCGGGATGGTGCCGGCGATCTTGAGTTCGGGTTCCGGGCCGGTGGGCATCCGGGTCATGGAGTTGCCCGGGGCGCCGCCGCCCGCCGCCCGGTCCTGTCCGCCGTTGAGGTGCACGGTCTCGCCGGTGTCCGAGAAGACGTCGAAGTACGTCATCGCTCCGGCGGCCACGGCGCCGGCCACCACGACCGCCACCGCGCCCCCGATCCACCGGCGCCGCAGCGATCGCCGACCGAGCCTTGCTTCCCGGCGCATGCTGCCGTCGTTCATCGTGTGCCACTCCTGAGACCCGTACGGTGACGGCCGGTCCGGCCGTCACCGGTGGAGAGGTGCAGGAGAGACCCGCAGTTCACCACCAAAGGGTATGAAAACGGCAAACTGCGAGCAATGGAGCACCGGCCGGCTTCGGTCCCCGTACGCCAAAGACCGCTGCCCGCACGGGGATTGACTCGACACCGACCCAGGGCGCAACTTATATCGGGAAGCAGATATACATGCATGCCGGAGGCGCCCCGTGACCACCCGCCGCACACCTCAGGCGCAGCCGCAGCGCACACCTCAGGCGCAGCCGCAGCGCACACCTCAGGCGCAGCGCAAGTCGCAGACCCGCTCCCGCCTCATCGACGCGGCCGCCGAGCTCTTCGCGCGCAAGGGCTTCCACGCCGTCTCCGCCGAGGCCGTCGCCGACGCGGCCGGCCGGACCACCGGCGCCCTCTACAGCCACTTCGGCGGCAAGGAAGGCCTGCTGCTGGCCCTGCTGGAGGTCTGGAAGGAACGCACCGCCGAGGAACTCGCCGCCGAGATCGCCGCCAGCGCCGACCCGGCGGACCCCGCGGTGCACTTCTCCGCGATGTGGGGCAGCCTCACCCGCCCGCACCCGGACCGCGGGGACTCGTGGCTGCTGCTGGAGGCGGAGCTCTGGCTGCACGCCGCCCGCGGCCCGCTCATCGGCGGCCAGCTCGCCCAGCGCTACGCCGAGATCCGCGCCCAGCTCGGCGAAGGACTCGCCGACTGGGCAGAAGCCACCGGCACCCCCCTCGCCCGTACGCCGGAGGAGACCGGCGCCCTCGTCCTGGGCGTCCTGCTCGGCCTGGCGATGCAGCACCGGCTCGACCCGCACGGCATCCCCGACCAACTGGTCGTGGACGCTCTCGGCACCCTCCTGGAAGGACGTGCGCGGTGATCCCCACCGGCGAGATCGACCTGCTCGAAGACACCTGGGCCCGCGAGGTCCCGCACGCGCAGTTCACCCGGCTGCGCACCGAGGACCCCGTGCACTGGCACGAGGTGCCGGGCCACCACGACGGCTTCTACGCCGTCACGCGCCACGCCGACGTCAAGGCCATCAGCCGCGAATCCGAGCTCTGGTCCACGGAACTCGGCTCGTTCATGATCCGCGACCAGAGCCCCGACTCCCTGGAGACCCTGCGCCTGGTCCTGCTCGGGATGGACGCCCCGCGCCATTCCCGGTACCGCTCGCTGGTCAGCGCGGGCTTCACGCCCCGCGTGGTACGCCGGCTCGCGGCCCGGATCGCGGAGCGGGCCACCGCCCTGGTGGACACCGCGGTCGTCCCCGGCCGGGACATGGACTTCGTGTCCGAGGTGGCCGCCTGGCTGCCGATCCAGACCATCTGCGAGATGGTCGGCGTACCGGCGGGCGACGAGCGGCTCATATTCGACTGGAGCAACAGGATGGCGGGCGGCCAGGATCCGGAGCTCTCGGCGGGCAAGCACGACAGCGACCTCGCGGCGGCCGAGATCTACGCCTACTGCGACGCGCTGGCCGCCGAGCGGCGCGAGCACCCGCGCGAGGACATCCTCTCGACCCTGGTGCACGCCGAGGTCGACGGGGACCGGCTCACCCCGGACGAGGTCAACATGTTCTTCGTGCTCCTGTGCGTCGCCGGGAACGAGACCACCCGCAACCTCCTCTCCGCCACGCTCCTGGCCCTGATCGAACACCCGGCGGCGCGAGCCGAACTGGCCGCCGCCCCGCGGGACGAGACCCTGTGGACCTCGGCCACGGAGGAGTTCCTGCGCTGGGGCGGCTCGATCCACAACTTCCGCCGCACCGCCACGCGTGACACGGTCCTGCGCGGCCGCCGGATCGCCGCCGGCCAGAAGGTGGTCACGTACTACACCTCCGCCAACCGCGACGAGACCGCGTTCACCGACCCCTTCACCTTCGACATCCGCCGCGCCCCGAACGACCACGTCACCTTCGGCGGCGGCGGTCCCCACTTCTGCCTGGGCGCCGGCCTGGCCCGCACCCAGATCAAGGCCCTCGTCCGCGAACTCCTCACCCACCACCCGGAGGTCACTCTCACCGGCGAAGTCCGCCGCCTGCGCTCGGACTTCATCAACGGCATCAAGCACCTCCCGGTCCGCTTCGGGTAGCGGATGCCCCGGCCCCGCGGGCCCGGCGGGGGCGGACGAATTCCCGTTGCCGGGGCGGTCGGGTGTCCTTGGCCTCCCCGGCATGACTGCTGCTGGGTACGACGAGTTGGTGGCCGCTGCGATGGCGGCCCCGGTCGAGGGCTGGGACTTCGGCCGGCTGTCCGGACGGACGGAGGGCTCGGAGCCGTCGTGGTCCTATCCGGAGGCCGCCCGGTCGTCGGGGTCCGTCGCCCGAGCGATGCCCGAACGGTCCCCGGGCAGCACCGCGGCGCCGGGGAAGACGCTGCGCGCGGACGCAGGTCGGCCCCACGGCCCTCGGCGGTCATCCGGGTCAGGTACCGCTGGACGATCAGGCCGCCCTGACTGTGCGAGGGCGCCGCCGCGTGTGCGGGTTGCGGTGAACCAGCGGCCCATCACCTGACGGATGCTCAAAGATGCTCGATCTGAAGCGACTTCGAGCAACTTCCTTCAAACGGAGCGCGCGGAGCGCTATGTTGCCGGGAGCATGCCAAAGAGGTGTGTCCGTGAGCCGGACCGCACGAGGAGCTGCACCATGAGACTGATCCGCATCCGCAGGAGCCGGCCCCGGGGAATGGTGAGGCGCCGCACCGCGGCCCTGCTCGCCGCCGCCCTCGCCGTGGCGGGTCTGGCCGCGGCCGGGCCGGCCGTGACTCCGGCCAAGGCGGCCGACGGGGCGGCCGGAACCTCCCGGGCCGCCGCGGCCACGGCCGGGAACGTCACCGGCTTCACCCAGTCCGGGAACACCTTCACCGTCACCGCCTCCAGCGGCGCCAAGGCCCGCGTGGTCGTCGCCCGCGCGGACATCTTCCGGCTCTGGCTCTCGCCCGACGGCGCCTTCACCAATGACCCGGCCGGCACCGACCTCGCCCCCACCACCGACTTCGGCCCCGTCAGCCCCGCCTACACCGATGCCGGCACCTACTACCGGATCACCACCGGGGCCCTGTCCATCCGGGTCAACAAGTCCCCCCTGCAGTTCTCGGTCTACCGGGCGGACAACTCCACCCCCGTGTGGCAGGAGACCCAGCCCACCTCCTGGACCGGAAGCCAGACCACCCAATACCTCAACCGCGGTGCGGACGAGCAGTTCTACGGAACCGGCCTGCGCCTCGGCGAATGGGCGCTGCGCGGCAAGACCGTACCGGTGGCCGTCGACAACAAGTGGCGCGAGAACAACAACGCCAGCCCCGCGCCCTTCTACATGTCCACCAACGGCTACGGCGTCATGCGCAACACCTGGGCCCCCGGTTCCTACGGATTCAACGCCCCCACCACCCTCACCCACAACGAGAGCCGCTTCGACGCCTGGTACTTCACGGGCGACTCCCTCAAATCGGTCCTCGACGCCTACACCGACGTCAGCGGCAAACCCTTCATGGCCCCGGCATGGGGCTTCGAGCTCGGCAACGCCGACTGCTTCAACGCCTCCAACCCCGACTACCAGGGCGACCACAACCGCCTGCGCCACCAGACCACCCCGGACGTGGCCGGCTACGCCGCCGACGCCCGCGCCGCCGACATGCCCTCGGGCTGGTTCCTGCCCAACGACGGTTACGGCTGCGGCTACACCGCGCCGCTGAAGTCCACGGTCGACGCACTCAAGGCCAAGGGCTTCCAGACCGGGCTGTGGACCTCCACCGGCCTCGGCTCCATCAAGGACGAGGTCTCCGTGGCCGGCAGCCGCGGCGTCAAGACCGACGTGGCCTGGATCGGCAGCGGCTACAAGTACGCCTTCAACGGCGTCCAGCAGGCGGTCGACGGCATCGAGAAGAACTCCGACGCCCGCCGCTACGTGTGGACCGTCGACGGCTGGGCCGGCACCCAGCGCAACGCGGTCGTCTGGACCGGTGACACCAACGGCACCTGGGACGACATGCGCTGGCACGTCCCCGCCATCACCGGCGCGGGCCTGTCCGCCCTCAACTACGCCGCCGGCGACATCGACGGCATCTTCGGCGGCAGCCCCAAGACCTACGCCCGCGACCTCCAGTGGAAGGCCTTCACCCCGGCCTTCATGACCATGTCCGGCTGGGGCGCGACCAACCCGTCGGCGGGCTACCAGGACAAGCAGCCCTGGCGGTTCGCGGAGCCGTACCTGTCCATCAACCGCAAGTACCTCCAGCTCAAGATGCGCCTGATGCCGTACCTGTACACGATGAGCCGGGTCGCGCACGAGAGCGGAGTGCCCAGCACCCGCGCCATGGTCCTGGAGTACCCCGACGACCCGGTGGCCCGCGGCAACCTCACCAGCGGCCAGTTCATGGCCGGCGACTCCTTCCTCGTCGCGCCGGTGGTCTCCGACACCTCCGTACGGGACGGCATCTACCTGCCCGCCGGCACCTGGACGGACTACTGGACGGGCAAGACGTACGCCGGACCGGGCTGGCTGAACGGCTACCAGGCCCCGCTCGACACCCTGCCTCTGTTCGTCAAGGGCGGCGCGATCGTCCCGATGTGGCCGCAGATGAACTACACGGGGGAGAAGCCCGTCTCCACCCTCACCTACGACATCCACCCGCGCGGCGCCTCCTCCTTCAGCCTCTACGAGGACGACGGCCTCACCCGCGCCCACCAGTCGGGCGCGTACGCCCGCCAGCGGGTCGACGTCTCCGCCCCCGCCTCCGGCCCGGGCACGGTCACCGTCTCCGTCGGCGCCCCGACCGGCAGCTACACCGGCAAACCGGCCGCCCGCGGCTACGAGTTCACCCTCCACGTCGCCACCGCCCCCGGTACGGTCACGGCGGACGGCGCCGCCCTGCCCGGGCAGTCCTCGAAGGCGGCCTACGAAGCCGCGGCGTCGGGCTGGTACTTCGACGCGGCGGACCGCGGAGGCGTCCTCCGGGTCAAGACCGGCTCGAAGTCGGGCGCGTTCAGCATCACGGCCACCGGCACCACCGTCCCCGCGGCGGACCCGATCCCGGCCACCTCCGGCCCGATCTCCCAGTCGGCCTGGACCCTGGTCTCCGCCGACAGCCAGGAGACGTCCGGCGAGAACGGCGCGGCCCGCAACGCCTTCGACGGCAACCCGGCGACGATCTGGCACACCGCCTGGTCCTCCGGCACCCCGGCACCGCTCCCGCACGAGATCCAGATCGACCTCGGCGCCCGCCACACGGTCGACGGCCTCGGCTACCTGCCCCGCCAGGACGGCGGCGTCAACGGCCGGATCGGCGGCTACGAGGTGTACGTCTCGGACACCACCGCCGACTGGGGCTCCCCGGTGGCCGGCGGCACCTTCGCCGACACCGCCGCCCGCAAGGACATCACCCTGGCCGCGCGGGCCGGCCGCTACCTCCGGCTCAAGGCCCTGACCGAAGCCGGGGGCCGCGGCCCCTGGAGCAGCGCCGCCGAGATCACGCTCACCGGCCGGGCCACCCCGCTCCCGGCGGACGCCACCCTCGTCAACGCGGCCTCGGCCAGCTGCGTGGACCTCCCGCACAGCGCCACCACACCGGGCACGGAACCCACCCTGTACACCTGCCACGGCGGCCCCAACCAGCGCTGGACCCTCCAGGGCGACGGCCGCCTGACCGGCCTCGGCGGAGTCTGCCTGGACGGTACGAGCCCCTCGCGCGTCACCGTCCAGACCTGCAACGGCAGCTCCGGCCAGACCTGGCAGTCCGGCCCCCAGTCCAGCCTGCGTACGGGCGGCCAATGCCTGGCGCCGGTCGGTGGCGGCACCGCAAACGGCACCAAGCTCACCCGCGCCACCTGCGACAACTCCACGGCCCAGCGCTGGACCCTCACCCCCTGAACGCCCCCCACGGCCGATGGGTCGGCACCCGTCCCCTTCTTCCCCGCCGAGGTCCGGACCTCGGCGGGGCGGGGGACGGGTTGCCGCCCGGGCCGGGCCCTGAGGAGATCGTGGTCCACGGGGAAACCCAAGTCAATCCTCCGATTTCCTCCCAACCCCCAAGCGATACCTTGGGGTTCATGACCCTCGATGACCTTCGCGCCTTCGTCGCCGTCTGCCGGGCGGGCAGCCTCAGCGCCGTCGCCCGCGACCTCGGCTGCACCCAGTCCGCCGTCAGCCAGCACGTCCGCCGCCTGGAGAAGCAGACCGGGGCACAGCTCCTGGAACGCCACGCGCGGGGCGTCGTACCCACCGAGGCCGGGCGGATCCTGTGGGCGGCCGCCGCCGACGGGATCAACGGCCTCGACGGTGCCCTGCGACAGCTCGACGACCTCGTCCGCGGCGGCGCGGGCTCGGTCCGGGTCACCACCGGGGCCACGACCGTGCGGCACTTCATGGCCGAGGCGGTCGTCGGCTTCCGCCGCAGCCACCCCCGGGTGAGCCTGGAGTTCCAGACCGAGAACTCCAGCCGCAGCTGCTTCGACGCCCTCGCCGCCGAAGACCTCGACCTCGCCTGGATCACCATCGGCGCCCCCGTCCGCGGCATCGAGCAGCGCCCCGTCATGGACCTGCCCTGGGTCGTCGCGGTCCGCGCCGACGACCCCCTGGCCGCCCGGCCCCGGATCGAGCCGGCCGACCTGGCCGCCGTACGCCACATCCGGCTGCCCGAGAACTCCGCCTCCCGCGCCCACCTCGACGCGGCCCTCGCCGAATCCGGCGTCCGGATCACCTCCGACACCAGCGTCGCCGACTGGGACACCGCCCTGCTGCTGGCCGAACTGGGCCTGGGCCATGCCGTCGTACCGGCCCTGCCCGGGTGGCAGGTGCCGGGCACAGGCGGCCCGCTGCGCCTCGTGCCCGTTCCGGCGCTGCCTCCCCTCGCGGTGGGCTGGGCGGTGCGCCGCTGGACGGCCCTCAGCCCGCCGGCCCGCGTCTTCGCCGACGAGGTCGCCCGCAGCTGCCGAGCGCGCGCCGCCGCCACCGGCGGATGATGGAGGGACCAGGGCCGGGCGCCGCGCCCGACCCCGCCGAGGAGGAGGTGTACGCGCCATGGAGGAGAGCGAGGGCGGTCCGGCGGCGCGCAAGCTGGAGGAGGGCCGGCTGCTCAAGGAGCTGGAGGCCATCCACCGCACGCGCCACGAGACGCTGCTGCACGGGTCCGACGACGCGCTGGTCACGCACACGCACCGGATGAACGAGCTGGAGCACGAGTACGTGCGCCGCCACCCGGAGCGGGCCCAGACCCCGGGGCGTACGCGCTCGGGTGCCCGTGCCCGAACGGCGGATCAGTCGGACAGCGGCGCGTAGACCACAGGACGACTGCGACCACCACGACTACGACCGCCACGACTACGACCGCCACGACTACGACCACCCGAAACGGCACCGGCTGAGCAAATTTGCTTCAGATGAGACAAAAATGTATCGTCTGAGGCGAAGGAGGCTCATCATGGTGCAGCAAAACGAACTTCTGGACGGCGCCGCCCGCGTCCTCGCAAGCGATCACAGCGCCTCGATGGCGCACATCGCCGCAGGCATCGGCACCAGCCGCGCCACCCTGAGCCGTCGCTACGCGACCCGGGAGTCCCTGCTCAAGGCCGTCGCCGTCCGCGCGATCGAAGTGGTGGACGGCTGCCTGAGCCCCGCCGACCTGGCCGAGGGCGCCGACGGCGCGGCTTTCGACGCCGCGCTGGAGCAGCTCGTGACCGACCTGCTGCCCGCCGCCCACCTGTACGGCTTCACCTCGCGGGACGCCACCGTGCTCGCCGACCCCGAGTTCCGGGCCGGCATCGAGCGTCAGGACCAGCGGGCGCTGGCGTTCCTGGAGCTCGGCCAGAGACTCGGCCGGCTCCGCGCCGACCTGCCCGCGTACTGGATCTGGTACTCGCTCTGGGGCCTGCTCGACGCGGCCGCCGAGGGCGTACGCGACGGGCACCTCGCCCCCCGCCAGACCGGCCGGCTGGTCCTGGCCTCCTTCCTCGGCGGAACCCGGCCCTCCGCCGAGTAGTCCCGCAGCGTGACCTCCGCACACATGAACGGAACCCCCATGCACACCCCCACGCAGGATCCGCGCCGCTGGATCGTGCTCGCGATCCTCTCCGGCAGCCTTCTGCTCATCTCGATGGACACCACGATCCTCAACGTGGCCTTCCCCTCGCTCGTCGGCGACCTCCAGCCGGGCGCCGTACAGCAGCTGTGGATCATCGACATCTACGCCCTCGCGCTGTCCGGCCTGCTGGTCACCGCGGGCGCCCTCGGCGACCGCTGGGGCCGCAAGCGCCTGCTGATGGCGGGCTTCGGCATCTTCTCCCTCGCCTCGCTCATCGCCGTCTTCTCCACCGAGGCCTGGCACGTCATCGCGGCCCGCGCCCTCCTCGGCATCGGCGGCGCGGCGATCATGCCGTCCACCCTGTCGATCCTGCGCAGCGTCTTCACCGACGCCAAGGAACGCGCCTTCGCCCTCGCCGTCTGGGCGGCCGTCTTCGGCGGCGGCATGGCCTTCGGACCGGTCGTCGGCGGTCTCCTCGTCCAGGACTACGGCTGGCACTCGGCCTTCCTCCTGAACCTCCCCGTCGCCGCGGTCATCGTCGCGGCCGGCCTGCGCTACCTCCCCGAATCCCGCTCCCCGCGCTCCACCGGCGCGTGGGACTGGTGGGGCGTCGCCCAGTCCATCGTCGGCATGCTCGCCCTCGCGGGCGGCATCAAGCAGCTCGGCAAGAGCGGCATCGCCGACCCGCTGCCCTGGGCCCTGCTGGCCGTCGCCGTGGTCGCGCTGACCGTCTTCGTCCGCCGCCAGCTGCGCCTGGACAACCCGCTGCTGCAGGTACGGCTGTTCGCCAAGCCCGCCTTCAGCGTCGCCGCGACCGCGATCTTCCTGCCGATGGTGGGCATGGGCGCGATCCTGTTCCTCGTCACCCAGTGGTTCCAGTACGGCCAGGGCTACACCCCGCTGGAGGCGGGCCTGCGCCTGCTGCCCGCGCCGCTCGCCCTGATCTGCGCCTCGATGGTGGCCCCCGGCCTCATGCAGCGCTTCGCGATCCGCCACGTCCTGGGCGCCGGCCTGGTGGTGCTGGCCTCGGGCATGGCCCTGCCGTGGATACTCCAGCAGTTCACCGACCTGGGCTACCCGGCCTTCGCCGCCGCCCTGGCGGTCATCGGCCTGGGCGCCGGCCTGGCCACCACGGTCGCCTCGGTGACCCTGATCTCCTCCGCCCCCGCGGACGAGGTGTCCAGCGCGGCCGCCATCGAGGAGACCTGCTACGAGCTGGGCTCGGCCATGGGCGTGGCCATCCTCGGCTCCACGGCCGCCGCGCTCTACCGGGGCAACCTCCCCGCCCTCGACCTCGACGGCCCCACCCTGACCGCCGTACGGGACTCCGTGGGCGAGGCGGCCCACACCGCCGAGCGGATCGGCGGCGACGTCGGCGGCGCCCTGCTCGACGCCGCCTCGCACGCCTACACCCTGGCGATCACCCCGGCGTTCCTGCTGGCCGGAGCCCTCGCGGTCGCCGCCGCGGCCACCACGTGGGCCATGATCCCGCGCGACCTCCAGCCGACCGAGAACCACTGACCCGGCGGACCCACCCGGGTGGACGTACGCGGCCCTCAGGAGGCCGCGTACGTCCAGAACTCGCGCATCAGCGCGGGCGGCGTCGGGCCGCTCATCTCCAGCTGGGTCAGCAGGATGCTGACGGCCCCGGTGGAGGGAGTGACGTGCGCGGCCGTGCCCGTGCCGCCGATCCAGCCGTAGCGGCCGGGTACGTTCCACGGATCTCTCGGCGCGATGTCCACCGAGCCGCCGAACCCCCAGCCCTGGCCCTCCAGGAACAGCTCGGCGCCGGCCCGCTGCGCGGGCGTCAGCCAGTCGGTGGTCATCCGCCGCACCGAATCGGCCGACAGCAGCGGGCCGCCGCCGTCGAGCAGCATCCGGGCGAACGCGTGGAGGTCGTCCACGGTCGACACCAGCCCGCCGGCGCCGGACGGGAAGGCCGGCACGCTGCTCCACTGTCCGTCGGGGGCGTCGACCAGCTCCAGCCCGCCCCGCGGCCCAGTCCGGTAACAGCCGGTGAAGCGCCCGCGGTCGCCGTGCGGGACGGCGAAGCCGGTGTCCGCCATGCCGAGCGGCTCGAAGATCCGCTCGGCCAGGAACTCCGGCAGCGGACACCCCGCGACCCGCGCGATCAGCACCCCGAGCACGTCCGAGGAGGTGTTGTACAGCCAGGCCTCGCCCGGCTGGCCGAGCATCGGGATCCGGGCCAGCGCCGCCATCCAGTCGTCCGGCGCGGCCGTGAGCTGCGGCCGATCCACCCCCTGCCCCAGCTCGAACAGCGGCCCGACCGCCGGCAGCGAGAAGTCGGACGGGAACCCCCAGCCGGCCCGGGAGGTGAGCAGATCCGCGACGGTGACGGCACGTTCGGCCGGGACCACGTCGTCCACCGGGCTCGACGGGGTCCGCACCACCACCGGCGAGGCCAGCTCCGGCAGCCACGGCGCCACGGGGTCGGTCAGTGCGAAGCGGCCCTCCTCCACCAGGGCCATCACGGCCGCGGCAGTGACGATCTTGGTGATCGAGGCGACACGGAAGAGCGAGTCCCGCACCATCGGGGCACTGCCCTCGGCGTCCGCGCTCCCCACGGCCGCCACCTCGACCCGGTCGCCCCGCGCCACCAGCGCCACCGCGCCCGGCAGCGAACCGCTGTCGACCTCGCGCTCCAGGATGTCGCCCAAGCCGCTCACGATTCCGCCTTTCCCCCGGCGCCGCTCAGGGACTCCCAGAGCGCGCAGTGGTGTTCGGCCCCCGCGTCCACCGGACGGATCCCGCCCGGCCCCGGCGCCAATGACAGCGCGGAGGACGGAGCAGAGGCCGTCCACCGCGGGGCCCCGGGCCCGTTGGGGTTCCCGGTCCGCGCGAACCGGACCCAGTAGTCGGCCATCCGGTCCGCCAGCGCCCGCTGCGGCCCGGTCAGGACGACCGGGGCGTCGAACAGGTAGGGCAGCTCGAACCCGTGCGCGGCGCCGTACGGGAACCCGGGGATCTGCGGCAGCCCGGCGTAGTTCGGCGCGTCCCGGTCGTCGAACCGGTAGAGGTACGCCGGCACGTGCCGCCCCAGTGCCCGGCCGTCGCGCAGCGCCGGGCACACGAAGGACACGTCGGTCAGCACCGCCGCCAGGGCCAGCGCCGGCGTGGGGTGCGCGGAGGCCGGATAGGCCGCCTCGATGCGCGGGGCCGACTCCCCGAACGACGCGTACAGCCGGGCCCGGTAGGCCTGTTCGTCGGGGACCGGGTACACCGCCAGGGTCTGCCCGAGGAAGAGCCGCATCTCGTCCCGGGTGGCGCCCTGGATGACCGGCACCCGGTGGAAGCGGCCCTCCCGCAGGGCCCGCCGCGGCTCGGCCGGCAGCAGCGCGTTGCCGTAGGAGACGAGGGAGAACCGCTGCATCAGCTCGGGCGTCGCCAGGCTCCCCGCGTCCAGGCCGCGCAGACACTCCAGCTCGTCGGCGGGCTCGGACCGGCCGCAGCCGAGCCGGGCCGCCGCGGCGGCCCCCGCCTCGACCGTGCGCGGCTGCGGCACGAAGGGCTCGTACGCCCCCAGGCCCGGCAGCAGGGCCCGCGGGGGCATCGTGGTGGAGCAGGAGCCGCTCTGCACGATCGCCCGGTGGAAGAGGCCGGCCGAGGCGGGGGAGGTCAGGTGCGCGCAGACGCTGAGGCCGCCGGCGGACTCGCCGAAGACGGTGACCCTGCCCGGATCGCCGCCGAAGCGGGCCGCGTTGGCCCGCACCCAGCGCAGCGCCGCCTGCTGGTCCAAGAGGGTGGCGTCGGGGGCCCCGCCCAGGGCCGGATGCCCGAACAGGCCGAAGACGCCCAGCCGGTAGTTGACGGTGACGACCACGGCGCCGCCCGTCGCGGCCAGTCGGTACGGCCGGTACAGGTCCCCGGCACCGTTGACGAAGCCGCCCCCGTGGAACCAGACCATGACGGGCCGCCGGGCGCCGGCCGGATTCCCGTCCGGGGCGGTCACGTTCAGGAACAGGCAGTCCTCCGAGCCGCTCGGCCCGCCCGGCCCGATCGCGGGCAACTGCACGCAGCGGGCACCGGGCGCCCCCGCGTCCCGCACGCCCGTCCAGCGGGCCGCGGGCTCCGGCGGCCGCCAGCGCAGGGCCCCGACCGGCGGCGCGGCGTACGGGATGCCCTCGAAGGTGCGGTACCCGTCCTGCGCCCGCCCGCGCACCGCCCCCCGGTCGGTCTCCACCAGGGGCCGGTCCGCCGCCGGGGCGCCGAAGGCCGGACCTGCCGCCGACAGCACCGGCGCGGCCAGCAGCAGCCCCGGCACCAGCAGCCCCGTCAGCAGGGCCCGCGCCGCCCGCCGTACGGCAGTCATCCGCGGCCCCGCGTCAGCACGCCCCGTAGGAAGGCGGCCTGCCCGGCGTGCTGGAGGTCGTCGGCGATCACGCTGACCAGCCGCACCCCCAGCGTCACCGGCGGGTCCCACGCCTCGTCGACGACCCGGTCCAGGTCGGTGGCCGCGAGCCCCCGCAGGAACCGCCCGGTCTGCGCGTGGACGGCGTCGAAGTAGCCCAGCAGCAGCTCGCCGGAGTCCACGCGCACGCTCCCGGCCTGCTGCGCCGTGTGCCCGTACCCGGTCGACCCGGCGGGCAGCGGCAGCGCGAACCGGTCGGCCCATTTCCCGGCGTGCCACACCTGCTCCAGCCCGCCCGCGTCCGCCACGTGGTCGTCCTGGATGCGGGTGAGGTGCCACACCAGCCAGGTGATCGAGTTCGCCTCCGGATCCACGCGCGCGTTCAACCGCTCCGCCGACAGCCCCTCGACCGCCTCGTGCACCACTTCATGGACCCTGCCGAACGCGTCGGCCAGTAGCTCTGTGCCCTTCATGCCTCCTCCATGCCCACGCCGGGCGGGAGCCATCCGGGCCGGTCCGGACGGCCCCCCGTTTGCCCGCCCCGAATGGCGCAGTGCACGGAAGTGACGCTGAATGTAACGAAGCGTGCGATTCCCATGACGCACGATGACCGGCGCGCGATGTGTAGACCCGCGCGTCGGCGAACGGAGCTTTCCATGAATGACCCCATCACGCTCGCCGCGACGGATTACGAAGAACCGCGCCGGCTCCCCGACACCACTGCCACCCGGCCGCCGGCCGACGAAACCCCCGAGGACGAGGTGCCGACCGCGGACGACGCACCGCATACCGGCGGGGCGCACGGCCGGCCCATACGCACCGTCCTGGTGACGGCGGCCACCGGGCGCCCCCTCGAAGAGGTCGCCGAACTCGTCAGCCTGCTCAAGGAGACCGGCCAACTGCCCAACCCCGGACACGAGGCGCTGCGGGCTGCCGCCGTGTCCCGGCCCGTCGACGAAGTCGGGGAGATGGTCACGCTGTTGGGCCGGCCCCCGCACGACGGGGTGGAGACCGAAATCACCCTGCGGGCCGCCGCACTCGGCCGGCCCGTCGAGGACGTGGCCCGGCTGGTGAGCATCCTCGGCACCGGCGAACCGGCGGCGCACCCCCGGGTCCGGCCCGAACCGGCCGGACGCCCCGCCCCCGCCCCCACCCCCGCCCTGGCTGCGGCTCCTCGTCAGGGCTGGGCCCCGGAGCCGGTCCCGGCCGCCCGCGGTTCCCGCGCGCTGCGGCACGTGCTGCGCTGGCCGGTGGCGCTCGCGCTGCTGGTCTGCGGGGCCCTGCACCTGCCCGGCGACCTGGAGGGCGTCTCCTCCGGTGAGCCCGGGGGGCTGCTCGCCCTCGCGGTCACCGTGGTGTGCCTGGGCCTCGGCGCACTGGTGGCGGTGCGGGACACGGCCGCGGTGTGGCGGACCGGGGCCGTGGCGGCCCTGGCCGTCACCGTGCTGCACGTGCTGGGCGGGGTCGTCGACTTCGACCCCCTGGCGGGTGCGATCGGCGGGTCCGCGGCCTGGACGGGCGTCACGGCGGTGCTCTGCGCGGCGTCCGCCGCCGTCCTCGCGGGCCTGGCGCTCCAGTACCGGGAGCCACGCGGCGGCTCCTGACCCGGAACAGGGGGCCCGGGCGGCGCCGCGTGCGCCGCCCGGGCCCCCTTCGCCATGGTGTGCGGCGGCTACGCGAGCACGTTCACCAGCCGCGTGAACACCCCGGGCAGCCGGGCGGCCAGCGGCACGATGCGCCCTGCGAGCCGGGGCTGCCCGCGGGCCCAGAGCAAGGAGGCGGTCAGGGCCCGGTAGCTGCGCGAGAGCTCCAGCCAAGCCTGCTCGTACTCCCGCGGCCGGCCCGCCCGTACGCACCGTACGAGCTCACCCGCCGCGGTCACGGCCAGAGTGAGCCCCTCGCCCGTGAGGGCGTCGACGTACCCGGCCGCGTCCCCCACGAACAGCACCCGCCCTGCCACCCGCACCCGGGAGCTCTGGCGCAGCGGCCCGGCGCCGCGCACCGGCGCGCCGGGAGCCGCGGGAAGCCGGGCGGACAGCAGCGGGAACCGGGCGAGTTGTACGTCGAAGGGCGCCTGCTCGGTGGTCAGGACGGCCACGCCGATCCGGTCGGGCCCCAGCGGCGTCACGTACGCCTCGGCCCGGTCCGACCAGTACACCTCGACGCAGTCGCTCCACGGGGCCACGGCGTAGTGCCGGCGCAGGCCGTAGCGCGCGGCCCGGCCGGGCACGGGCGGCGCGGCCAGGCCCAGTTCCCGCCGGACGGGGGAGTGCAGTCCGTCCGCCGCCACCAGGTAGCGCGCGGTCAGGCCCGCCGCGACGACCGAGTCGGGCCCCTGGCGCACCCCCTCGACGCGGCGGGCGACCACCCGTACGCCCAACTGCACGGCCCGGCCGGCCAGTGCGGCCTGGAGTCCGGTGCGCCGGGCGCCGAGCCCGGGGCCGGTGCGGAACAGCCCCTCCGCGTGGCGCCCGGTGGTGCCGTCGAGGTAGCGGATGCCGTGGAAGGGCCGGCCGGGCACGGTCACGCCGAGCTCGGCGAGCCGCCGTACACCCGCCGGCATCAGGCCCTCGCCGCAGGCCTTGTCGATGGGCGTCGGCCGCGGCTCGGCGACCACCACCTCCAGCCCGGCCAGCGCGCCGTGGATCGCGGTCGCCAGCCCCGCAGGGCCGCCGCCCGCGACGAGCAGGTCGATCACGGCGCGGGACGCGGGGCCGCGGCGGGCACGTGGTGCGCCGCCCGGTCCGCCGGGGCGTCGGCGAGGGCGGCGTCCTCGCAGCGGATGCGGGCACCGAGCAGGACCGCGTTCAGGGCGGTGAAGCCGACTGCGGTCACCCACGCGGTGTGCACCAGGGGCAGGGCGATGCCCTCGGCGACGACCGCGACGTAGTTCGGGTGGCGCAGCAGCCGGTACGGCCCCGCCGTGACCAGGGGCAGTCCCGGCACCACCAGCACCCGGGTGTTCCAGCGCGGCCCGAGGGTGGTGATGCACCACCAGCGCAGGACCTGCGCCGCCGCGGCGAGCGCGAGTGCGGGCCAGCCCAGCCAGGGGACGAACGGGCGCCCCGCGGCCCACGGCTCCACCGCGCACCCGGCCAGCAGCGCGGTGTGCAGGGCGACCATGGCCGGATAGTGCTCCCGGCCGTACTCGCGGGCACCCCGGGCCAGGCTCCAGGCGCTGTTGCGGCGCGCCGTGACCAGCTCGGCGAGGCGTTCGGCGGCGACGAGGCCCACGATCAGCAGGTACAGGTTCATCGGCACGGTTCACTCACCAGCGCAGCAGGACGAGTTCGGAGGCGAAGCCCGGACCGAAGGCGATCATCAGCCCGACCGACCCGGGCGGCGGCGGCCCCGACTCCTGGACGGTGGCGAGGATGTGCAGGACCGAGGCGGAGGAGAGGTTGCCGACCGCGGCGAGCGAGTTCCGGCTCGCCGCGAAGGCCGCCTCGGGCAGCGCCAGCGCCTGCGCCAGGACGTCGAGGATCTTCGGCCCGCCGGGGTGGCAGATCCACGCGTCGACGTCCGAGGGCTTGAGGTCGTGCCCGGCGAGGAAGGTCTCCACCTCCTCCGCCACGTGCAGCCGCACCACCTCGGGGAGTTCGGGGCCCAGCACCAGGCGGAAGCCCCAGTGGCCGATGTCCCATCCCAGCAGGTGCTCGGTGCCCGGGTAGAGGCGGCTGCGCGCGGCCACCACCGAGGGCCCGGGGCCCGAGCCGTGCAGCGGATGGCTCTCGCCGACCGCCACCAGGGCGCCGGCCCCGTCGCCGAAGAGGGCCGCACCCACGAGGGCGGCCATCGAGGCGTCCGCGCTCTGGAGGGTGAGCGAGCACAGCTCGGTGGAGAGCAGGAGCGCCGCATGGCCGGGGCTGCCCGTCAGGTGCTCGTGGAGGTGGCCCACCCCGGCGGCGCCCGCGGCGCAGCCGAGGCCGAAGAGCGGCAGCCGCCGTACGTCCGGACGCAGGCCCGCGCGGCCGGCGAGTCGGGCCTCCAGCGAGGGCGTGGCGAGACCGGTCACCGTGGTCGACATGACCAGGTCGAGCTCGGAGCCCGGCAGTCCGGCGTCGGCGAGGGCGAGTTCGACGGCCCGGCCGCCGAGTTCGAGGGCGGCCTCGACGAAGAGGGCGTTGGTGGCGCCGAAGTCGTTCGAGGGTCCGTACCGCTCCAGCGGCAGTGCCAGATGACGGGCCCCGACCCGTACCGAGGCGTGGACCCGGTGCAGGAGCGCGCTGTCGGAACCCGGCGGGAGGAAGCGGGCGAGCGCCGCCGCGATCTCGGACTGCGGGTAGCGGTGGGGCGGGAACACGCTGCGCACTGCGAGGACACGTGTCATTGCCTCAACATAGGCAAAAACTGACACTTCGTGAGGAATCGAGCGAACCGGGCGCGCCGCCGCATAGCGTGGCACCGTGCCCGCCACCACCGCAGGACCCCGCCCGCCCCGCACCCGTCCCCGCATCCCCGCGCCCGCGGCCGCCGGCCTGCTGGGGGCCTGCCATCCGCTGCCGGCGGCGGCCGTCACCCTGTTCACCGCCGCCCTGGCCGCCGCCGTGGGGCGCGCGCTCCCCGGAGCCGCCGTCACCGTGGCGGCCGTCGCCGCCGGACAGCTGTCGGTCGGCTGGTGCAACGACCGCGCCGACCTGCGCCGCGACCTCGCCACCGGCCGCACGGACAAACCCCTGGTCGCCGCTACGGTGTCCCCGCGCGCGGTGGCAGCCGCCGCGATCGGGGCGCTGCTCCTGTGCGTGACCCTGTCGCTGGCCGGCGGACTCCTCGCGGGAGCCGTGCACCTCACCGGCGTGGCGGCCGCCTGGGCGTACAACCTGCGCCTCAAGGCCACCGCCGCCTCCTGGCTGCCGTACGCCCTCGCCTTCGGGCTGCTCCCCGCCTACGTCACCCTCGGCCTGCCGGGAGCCCCCTGGCCGCCGCCGTGGCTCACCGCCGCCGCGGCGCTCCTCGGGGCGGGCGCGCACTTCGCCAACGTCCTGCCCGACATCGAGGACGACCTGGCCACCGGGGTGGCGGGCCTGCCGCAGCGGCTCGGCGTACGCCGCTCGGCCGCCCTGGCCGGCCTCCTCGTCCTCGGCTCGACCGCCGCGCTGGTCCTCGGGCCGCCGGGGCCGGTCAGCCCGTACGGATGGGCCCTGCTGGTCGTGACGGCCACCCCGGCCCTGCTCGCGGGCGGCCGGCTCGGCGGCCGCTTCCCCTTCCGCGCCACACTGGCGGTCGCCGCGGCCGACGTGGCGCTGCTGCTGGCCGAGCTCCGCTGAGCCGGGACGGCGGTTCGCGGCCACACTGGGAGCAGAGGGACCACGGACCGCGGAGGGACAGGGACAACAGGAGGCGACAGGAGGTACGCGATGGATCCGGTTGCGGCGCTGGACCGGATCGCCTTCCTGCTGGAGCGCGCCCAGGAGCCGACCTACCGGGTCCGGGCCTTCCGGACGGCCGCGTCGGCCGTCGTGGGCATGGGCGAGCGCGAGGTGGCCGAGCGGGCCCGCGCGGGCACGCTGGAGGCGGTCAAGGGCATCGGCCCCAAGACGGCCAAGGTCGTCCGCGAGGCGCTGGGCGGCGAGATCCCGGAGTACCTGCGGAAACTGGAGGACCTGGCCGCCGCGCACCCGGCGGGCCCGCCGCCGTCGCCCCAGGCCCTCGCCCTGCGCGCGGCGCTGCGCGGCGACTGCCACGTGCACTCCGACTGGTCGGACGGAGGCAGCCCGATCGAGGCCATGGGACGCGCCGCGGCGGACCTCGGGCACGAGTACGCGGTGCTCACCGACCACTCGCCGCGCCTGACCGTCGCCCGGGGGCTCTCGCCCGAGCGGCTGCGCGAACAACTGCGGGCGGTGGCCGAGCTCAACGAGACCTGGGCGCCGTTCCGGCTGCTGACCGGCATCGAGTGCGACATCCTCCTCGACGGATCCCTCGACCAGGAGGACGAACTGCTCGGCGAGGTCGACCTCGTCGTCGGCTCCGTCCACTCGAAACTGCGCATGGAGGCCCCCGCCATGACGCGGCGGATGCTGGCCGCCGTACGCAACCCCCACCTGGACGTCCTCGGCCACTGCACGGGACGGCTGGTGACCGGCAGGACCCGGCCCGAGTCGCAGTTCGACGCCGAGGCAGTCTTCGCCGCCTGCGCCGAGGCCGGCACCGCCGTGGAGATCAACAGCCGGCCCGAGCGCCTCGACCCGCCCCGCCGGCTGCTGCGCCTCGCCGAGCGCGCGGGCACGCTCTTCGCGATCGACACGGACGCCCACGCCCCCGGCCAGCTGGACTGGCAGACCCTCGGCTGCGAACGCGCCGTGGAGTGCGGGGTCCCGGCCGCCCGGGTCGTCAACACCTGGCCCGCGGAAGCCCTCCTGGACTGGACCCGCACCCGCCGCCCGCCCGGCTGAGGCGTCCTCGCGCCCTCACCCGGCGAGCGAGGTCGTGAGAGTGAACAGCGCCCCGTCCGGGTCGCGCAGGGCCACCCAGCGCTCGGCGGGGCCCGACTCGATCTCCGAGACCGTGCGGCCGCCGAGGGCGAGGGCCGCCTCCACCGCAGGCTCCAACGCCGGGACCCGGAAGTGCACGTGCCAGCGCGGCCGGCTGTACGGCGTGTACGAGGCCGCCTCGACGGGGCCGCTGTCGAGCCGGGCGACGGGTTCGCCGCGCTGCCGCAGCACCACCTGGTCCTCCTCGTAGGAGACCTCGCAGCACCCCGGGCGTTCGGTGGCCCACTCCAGCACCTCCCCGTAGAAGATCGCCGACTCGAACGCGTTGCGGGTGCGCAGCTCCAGCCAGGCCGGTGCGGGGCCCGCCCCCACCCGCCAGGAGGACGAGACGCGGCCCTCCCAGATCCCGAACACCGCCCCGTCCCGGTCGGCCACCAGCGCCGCCCTGCCCCCGGACTCGAAGGACACCGGGCCGACCGCGATCGTGCCGCTGCGCTCCCGGATCCGGTCCACCGCCACGTTGGCGTCGTCGACCGCGAAGTACGGGGTCCACGCCACCGCGACCCCGAGGTCCGTGGCCAGCGCCCCGATCCCCGCCACCGGTACCCCGTCCAGCTCGGCGACCGAGAAGGCCTCGCCGAGCCGGGCCGGGCGGAACCGCCAGCCCGCGACCGCACCGTAGAACCGCTGCGACGTCTCCAGGTCGCGGGCCATCAGGCTCACCCAGCACGGCGCCCCGAAGACGTCCTTCGTCGAAATGTCCACCGCTTGCTCCGCCCTTCGTCCGGGCGCCGTCGGCGCGCCGCCACGAGCACAAGCAGTAGCGCCCCGGCCCGGCCGCGGGCACGGCGGCGCGCCCTTGTCACCAGTACGAGGTCTCGACGGATATTCCGTTGGTCCGACGGGGTCCGGGGCCTAGGGTTCGCCCCATGACGATCACGGGCGCGCAGGACGTAGACAAAGCGGTGTCACTCACCACCCAGGCACTGAGGGGCGTGGCACACCTCGACTGGGGCAAGCAGGCCGCCGGCCTGGACTGGAGCTGCTACGACACCGCCGTCCACGTGGCGGGCGACTTCGCCGGCTACGCGGCCCAGCTCACCGGCCGCGCCACCGACTCGTACGTTCCCTTCGAGATCACCGCCGACCCCGGCACCACCCCCGACGGCCTGATACGGATCATCGGGGCGACCGGCGGCCTGCTGTCCGCCGCCGTACGCGCGGCCCGCCCCGGCGACCGCGCCTGGCACCCGTACGGCAGCGCGGGCGCCGACGGCTTCGCCGCGATGGGCGTGGTCGAGACGCTGCTGCACACCCACGACATCCTGTCCGGCCTGGGCGTCCACGACTGGGAAGCCTGCCCGGACCTGTCCGCGCAGGTCCTCGACCGGCTCTTCCCGCACGTCCCGCGCGGCAACGACGCCTGGCGGACGCTGCTGTGGGCCACCGGCCGCGGCGAACTCCCGGGCCTGGCCCGCCAGACGACCTGGCGCTGGTACGCCGATCCCGTCGTGACCGAGCGCCTGACGCTCTGCGAGATCTCCGCCGCGTCCGCCGCCGACCTGCACGCGGGCGGCACCGGCGGCTTCGCCTGGACCGAGGACGGCCCCGCCGACGGCACCCGCATCGGCGCCGGGATGGCGGCCAGAACGCGCGAGGAGGGCCGCTACCTGCCGGGCTGGGGGCCGTACGCCCTCGTCCGCACGAGCGACCGCCGCGCGATCGGCGGCATGGGCTTCCACGCCGCCCCGGACGCCGAGGGCGGCGCGGAGATCGGCTACGACCTCGTACCGTCGGCCCGCGGCCGCGGCTACGCCACCGAGGCGCTCAAGGCCCTGACCGACTGGGCGTTCGCGCACCCCGGCCTCACCGAGCTGCGCGCCAACGTGGCCGAGGGCAACGCCGCCTCCCACGGGGTGGTCCGCCGGGCCGGGTTCGAGCAGGTCGGCGCCGACGACGGACAGATCCGCTACGCCGTGCGGGCCCCCCGGGGCTGATGCCCGGGAGGCCCGCCGAAACGCGCTGCGCGGGTCAGTAACCGCAGTTGGTCACCCACTTGTGGGAGGAGATCCGGTCGTTCCACTCCCACGGGATGTTGCCGGCCGACCCGTTCGGGGCGCAGGTCGAGGCACCGCCGTAGTTGATGTCCTCGTAGACGCGGACATCGCCCAGCGAGCCCGAGTAACCGTTGTTCCACCAGGACGAGGCCCGGTCGTTCATGTTGTAGTTGCCGCCGGAGCCGCAGGTGCGCCAGTCGGAGTCGTTGCCGCTCCAACCACAGCTGGGACCCCCGCGGTTGGTGTCGGCCCAGACCCAGTAGTTGCCGTCCGCGGCCACGCCGGCGGCGTCGGCCGGGGACGCGCTGGCCGTCGTCAGCGTCGCGGGGGCGGCCAGCAGCGGCAGCGCGAGCGCGCAGGCCAGCATCGTCGTACGGAACTTGTTCATGGGGTTCTCCCTCGGTGTGTCCGTTGCCTGTCCGTCATGCGTCGTGTCGAGCCACGACCCGCTCCGCCGTCGGGAGCGCGTCGTTCTGGAGCCTTCGCCCGAGCGTGATCTCGTCCTGGTGCCGAGCACGGACTTGTTCGCCGTAGGTGAGGTCCAGAGCCTGGGAGACCCGCGCCAGCGATGTGCCGGTGGCGCAGGTCGCTTCGACGACCGCGAGTTCGGTCCCGGCCGCTTCGGCCAGGCCCGCCGCGGCCTGCCGGGAGTCGGCCGGGGTCGCGTACGGCCGTCCCGCCGCCCGCATGCAGCCGGCCCACTCGCGGACCGCGTCCGCGTAGCGCCGGTCCTCGCGCACGCGCGTCTCCCGCACCGGCCGCAGGTTCATCGTCACGACCTTGGCGCGGAACCAGCCGGCCAGATCGCCGTACAGCGTGCGCTGCGCCTGCGCGATGCACCCCTCGGTGCTCGCGGTGAGGGTCATCCCGGTGGGCGCCTCAGCCGAAAGGCCCACGGGGGAGCGGCCCATGAGCGCGGTACGGGCGGCCGCGCGCTGCCGCTCCGACAGCCGGTGGAAGTACTTCTGGTTCGGATCGGCCCGCCGTGCCTCGGCGAGGCGCTTCTCGTCGCGGCCGCCGTACCCGTGGACCCGCGCCCACTCCACGTCGTCGACCGCGTAGGGGAAGGACCGTCCCGCCGCGTCCCCGGCGGGAGCCTCCGTGACGGCGTACGGGAAGCCGCGCTCCCGCATGCAGCCGCTGATCAGGATCTGTTCGGCCCGCTCCAGCAGCCGCGTTTCGGCGGCGCTCGGCTCGCGGACCGGCCCCTGCGGCCGGGGCGCGGCGGACGCTCCGCAGCCGGCCAGCAGTACCGCCGCCACCAGGGCGGCCGCGGTGGCGACGGCGGCGTCGAGCGGTCGTTCCATCGGCGTGCTCCTTCCTGTCCCGGTGCTCCGGACTCAGGTCTAGCCGCCTTCCGTTGTTCGCCGTCGGCCCGCTGGCAGTGAACAAACAATTGCTGAACAATCCACCCCGGAACGCAGAAAAGGGCACGAGTGGAAGGGGCCGGTGGATGGCGCGCAAGGAGCGTCCGCTGGAGGGAACCGACGGACCGCTGCTGCACTTCGCCAGAGCCCTGCGCCACCTGCGCCACGAGGCGGGATCCCCGCCCTACCGCGACCTGTCCTCACGCGCGCACTACTCCGTCGCCACGCTCTCCGGCGCCGCGGCCGGCCGTCGGCTGCCCAGCCTGGACGTGACCCTGTCGTACGTACGCGCCTGCGGCGGCGACGCGGGGGAGTGGGAGCGGCGCTGGCACGAGGTCGCCGCCGAACTCGCCCTGGACGGCACGCCGTCACCCGACCCCGGACCCGGACCCGGACCCGGACCCGGATCCGACCCCGGACTCCCGGGGGACGGCGGGCACCGGCTCCCGTACGTGGGCCTCGCGGCCTTCCGCAGCGAGGACGCGGGACTGTTCTTCGGCCGCGAGCGCCTGGTGGAGGACCTCGTCGCCACCCTCGCCCGCCACCGCGTCCTCGCGGTCGTCGGAGCCTCGGGCGCGGGCAAGTCCTCGCTCCTGCACGCCGGGCTGCTGCCCCGGTTGAGGGACGGCGCCCCCCACCGGGCCGTGCGCGTCCTCACCCCGGGACCCCACCCGGCCCGGCTGCTGGAGGAGGTGCTCGCCGGGCTCCCGGGGGCCGCGGACACCTGCCCGGACCACGGCGGCGAAGAAACCGTCCTGGTCGTCGACCAGTTCGAGGAGGTCTTCACCGTCTGCACCGACCCGCGGGAGCGGGAGCGCTTCATCGCCGCGCTCGTCGCCGCGGCCCGGGCTCCAGGCTCCCGCTGCCGCGTCGTCCTCGGCGTACGAGCCGACTTCTACGCCCACTGCACCCGCCACGCGCCCCTGGTCGAGGTACTGCGCGAGGCGCAGATCGTGGTCGGACCGATGAGCGCCGCCGAACTGCGCCGGGCCGTCGTGGAACCCGCCCGGCAGGCCGGCCTCACCGTCGAAGGCGCCCTCCAGGCCACCCTCGTGGCCCACGCCCACGGGCAGGTCGGCGCACTGCCCCTGCTCTCCCACGCCCTGCTGGAGACCTGGCGCCGCCGCCGCGGCGCCGCCCTCACCCTCGACGGCTTCCACGCGGCGGGCGGATTCGACGGAGCCCTCGCCCAGTCCGCGGAAACCCTCTACGCCTCCCTCTCCGCGCGTCGGCAGGAGCTGGCCCGGCAGGTCTTCGGCCACCTCATCGCCCTCGGCGACGGCACGGAGGACACCAAACGACCGGTGGCCCGCGAGGAACTGGGCCAGGACACCGACACCGACACGGTGCTGGCACGCGCCGCCGGGCTGCGCCTGCTCACCCTCGACCACGGGCGCGTCGAACTCACCCACGAGGCACTCATCCGCGCCTGGCCCCGGCTGCGCGGCTGGCTGACCGACGACCGCGAACGGCTGCGGCTCCACCGCAGGCTCTCCGACGCCGCCCGGGCCTGGGAGGACGTCGGCCGGGACGCGGGCGCCCTCTACCGTGGCACCCGGCTCGCCCTGGCCCGCGAGCTGGTCACCACCCGCACGGTCGGACTGACCGCGAAGCAGCGCGAGTTCTACGAGGCCAGCACGGCGGCCGAGGAGGCCGCCGGGAACACCGCCCGGCGCCGCACCCGGAGGCTGCGGTCCCTGGTCGCCCTGCTCGCCGCACTCGTCGCCGTGGCCGCGGTCGCCACCGTCAACGCCGTGCGCGCCGAGGACGAGGTGGTCCGGCAGCGCAACGACGCGGTCGCGCAGAACCTCGCCGAGAGCGCCACCGGCCTGACCAACACCGAGCCGGGACTCGCCGTACAGCTGAGCCTGACGGCCTACCGGCTCTCGCCCCCCGCGCGCACCCGCGACAGCCTCATCAGCACCCTGATGACCTCGACGGCCGCGCACTCCAAGGAAGTCGTCGCCCTCGCCTACCGCCCCGACGGGCAGCAGCTCGCCACCGCGAGCGGGGACCACACGGCCCGGCTGTGGCGGATGCACGGCACCGACCGGCCCGTCGCCCTCGCCACGCTGAGCGGGCACACGGACGACGTCCGCTCGGTGGTCTACCGCTTCGACGGCCGCACCCTCGCCACGGCCGGCGCCGACGGAAGCATCCGGCTCTGGGACGTGGCGGACCCGGCCCGGACCGCGCAGCTCGCGAGGCTCGACGCGCAGGTGGGCGACGTACGCGCCCTCGCGTACAGCCCCGACGGCCGGACGCTGGCCGCCTGCGGCACCGGGGGCGCGGTCCGGCTGTGGGACGTGACGGAACCCGCCCGGCCCGTCGCGCTGACGGGAGTCGCGGGGCACCGGGACGTCGTCCGCGCGGTCGCCTTCAGCCCGGACGGCAGGACCCTGGCCACCGCGGGCGAGGACGCCACCGTACGGCTGTCGGACGTCACCGATCCGCGCCGTCCGGCGCTGCTTGCCGTGCTGGAGGGCCATGACGTGGCGGTGTTCTCCGTGGCCTTCAGCCCCGACGGCCGCACCCTCGCCTCCGCCGCCGGCGGACACACCCCCGTACGGCTGTGGGACGTCACGGACCTGCGGCACCCCGCAGCGCTCGCCACCCTCTCCGGCCACACCGACGTCGTCGGCTCGGTCGCCTTCGGCCCCGACGGCCGTACGCTCGCCTCGGCCGGCGACGACCGGACGGTGCGGCTGTGGTCCGTGGCCCGGCCCGCCCGGCCCGGCCCGCTCACCACCCTCACCGGACACCTCACCGCCGTCAGCTCGGTGGCCTTCAGCCCCGACGGCGCGGTCCTGGCCTCCGGCGGCTTCGACGCCACCCTCCGGCTCGCCGGAACCGACCTCGGCCGGGGCATCGCGGAGGCCTGCGAACACACGGGAGAGCGGATCACCCGCGCCCAGTGGACCGCCCACATGCCCTACCTCGCCTACGCGCCTCCGTGCGGCGGGCGGCAAACGGACTAGCCTCGATCCCACCGACCGGAAGGCAGGCCTTCATGGCGAGCTCCCAAGTCCCCGTGATCGATCTCGGACCCTGGCGGAACGGCGGGCCCCAGGCACGCGCCCGGATCGGGGCGCGCGTCGACGAGGCCCTGCAGAGCGCCGGCTTCCTGCTGGTGGCCGGCCACGGGGTCGACCCCTCCCTGCCCGCCCGGATCCGGGAAACCGCCCGCACCTTCTTCCGGCTGCCCGCTGCCGCCAAGGAGCCGTACTCGGTCGCCGTGGGCGGGCGCGGCTGGCTCGGCCCGGGAGCGGAGGCCAACAGCTACGCCGAGGGGGCCGCCTCCCCGCCCGACCTCAAGGAGTCCTGGTCCTTCGCGGCGGACGACCCGACCGGGGTCGCGGCGGTGGACGCCGAATGGTTCCGCCCGAACACCTGGCCGCGCGAGACCCCGGAACTGCGGCCCCTGGTGGAGGAGTACCTGGCCGCGATGCGGGCGCTCTCCGACGAGGTGCTGGAGCTGCTGGCCGCCGCCCTGGGCCTGGCGACGGACCACTTCACCCGGCACACGGGACACCCCACCTGGGGGCTCAACCTCAACTGGTACCCCGGAACCGAGGTCGTCGGAGAGCCCCTGCCCGGACAGTTCCGCATCGGTGCGCACACCGACTTCGGCACGGTCACCGTCCTCGACCGCCAGCGGGGCGCGGGCGGGCTCCAGATCCACACCGATTCCGACGGCTGGCAGGACGCCCCGTACGACCCGGCCGCGCTCACCGTGAACATCGGCGACCTGATGGCCCGCTGGACGGGCGACCGCTGGCGGGCCGGCCGCCACCGCGTCCTGCCGCCGCCTGCCGACGCACCGGCAGAGGAGCTGATCTCCCTGGTCTACTTCTACGAATGCGACCCGAACACCCGCGTGGAATCCCTTCCGGCCCCGGTCGGCAGGGTGGCGCACGACCCGGTCGACTCCCACCGCTACCTGCGGGCCAAGCTCGACTCCATCACCGTCCCTCAGACTTCGGGATGACGCGGGCAGCGACTGCGGTCGCAGGCCCGGTCCGCCTGTGAGCTGACGTTCCGCCAGGCCGGGCCGCCTAGGTTCGTCCTCATGACCACACGCCGAACTGCCGTGTCCGCAGCTCTACTTGCTCTCCTCCTTCCGCTCGCCGCCGCGGGCGTGTCAACGGCGGCCGAGGCATCACCGGCCGCCGCCGCACGCCCCGCCGCGTCCTTCGACCCCCAGCGGACGCCGGCGGAACTCCCGCACCCCACCGGCCGGTTCGCCGTCGGCCAGGAGACCCTGCACCTGGTGGACCGCCGCCGGACCGACCCCTGGGCGCACGCCGGCCCGCGCGAGCTGATGGTGACCATGCGCTACCCGGCCCGCCCCGGCACGGGCGGCCCGGCGCCCTACCTCACCGCCGAGGAGGCCCGACTGCTGCTGATCGACCGGGAACTGGACCAGGTGATCCCGGCGGAGACCCTGGCCGGCACACGGACCCACTCCCGGTCCGGCGCCCGCCCCGTCGGCGGCCGGTACCCCCTGATCGTCCTGTCCCCGGGCTTCACGGTCCCGCGCGCCACCCTCACCTCGCTGGCCGAGGACCTGGCCTCGCGCGGCTACGTGGTCGCCGCCGTGGACCACGCCTACGAGAGCGCCGCGACCGCCTTACCCGGTGGCCGCGTACGGGAGTGCCTGGCCTGCGACCAGGTCGACGGGCCCGACGGCGTGCGCGCCGTCACCGAGGTCCGCGCCCGCGACGTGTCCTTCCTGCTGGACCGCCTCACCGCACGCCACCCGGCCTGGCGCCACGCCGACCTCATCGACCGGAGCCGCATCGCCATGGCGGGCCACTCGATCGGCGGCGCGTCCTCGCTCGCCGCGATGGCCGCCGACCGCAGGATCCGGGCCGCGATCGACATGGACGGCGGATTCGCGACCCCCCGGCCCGGGAGCGGCGCCGGCGGCCGCCCCTTCATGCTCCTCGGCGCGCAGGCGAACGGCCCCGGCGCCATCGACAGCTGGGACGAGGGCTGGCCCCGCCTCGACGGCTGGAAGCGGTGGATCACCTTCGCCGGCTCGGGCCACTTCACCTTCACCGACTTCCCGGCCATCGCCGACCAGCTGGGTCTGCCCGACCCCGACGCGCCGCTGGCCGGCGCCCGGTCCGTCGAGCTGACACGGCGCTACGTCGGGGCCTTCTTCGAGCAGCACCTGAAGGGACGCCCCCAGCCCGTCCTCGACGGCCCGGCCGCCGACGCCCCCGAGGTCCGCTTCCACACCCCCTGAGGCCCCGGCGCCCGTACGGACCGCGGTCAGACCACCAGCACCGGGTGGCGCACGACCGCGTCGAAGAGGTACCCCTCCGTGTTGTAGTCGGCCGTCGCGGGCTGCGTGCGCCCGGTGGCGTCCGTGGCCCGCGCCAGCAGGGCCGTCGTTCCCGTGGCCCGCGGGGTCCAGGGCAGCGACCAGCGCACCCAGCTGCCCCGCCGCGGGGCGTCGTGCAGCCGGGCCCGCTGCCAGCGGGCGCCGCCGTCCGTGCTGACCTCCACCTGTCGCACCGGCGCGGCGCCCGACCAGGAGCGGCCGGTCAGCAGCCGCGTCCGGTGCACCGGCACGGTGGCGCCGAGCTCCAGCTCGAAGGCGCTCTTGAGGGTCTGCCGGGTGAGCGCGGTACCGCCCCCGGCCGACTGCCCGGGACCGAACATCCGGTACAGGTCGGTGTTCCACGGCGAGTACAGCGGCTCGTCGCTCACCTCGATGTCTCCGACCCACTTGACCGAGGAGATCCCGATCCAGTCCGGCACCACGACCCGCACCGGGGCCCCGTGGTCGGGCGGCAGCGGCTCGCCGTTCATCTCGTACGCCAGCAGTACGTCGTCCAGCGCCTTGGACACCGGCAGCGGGCGCCGCACCCGCCCCAGGTTCACCCCGTTCGCGACCACCTCGCCGTCCAGCCCGCGCGGCAGCACGTCGACGGCCCGGCGCGTCACGCCCGCGAGCCGCAGTACGTCCGACAGCCGCACCCCGCGCCAGCGCGCGACCCCGATCGCGCCGAGCGTCCACGCCGTGCCGCCGACCTTCTGGCCCTGCTGGGTGGTGTAGAAGCTCCGGCCGTTGCCCGCGCTCTCGATGAACAGCGTCCGGGCGACGGACGGCAGGGAGCGCAGCCGGTCGTACGAGAACTCCACCGGGCCGCCCGCCAGCCCGCTGCCCCAGATCCTCAGGCGCCACCCGTCGGTGTCGATGCGCGGGGTGGCGGTGTGGTTCCGTACGAAGAACCGGTCCACGGGGGTGAGCCGGCCGGTGCCGCGCAGGGCGGCGAAGTTCGTCTCCGCGTTGGTGCCCCGCAGGGTGAACAGCTCCGGCGGGACCGGCTTGACGATCCCGGGCTGCGCCGCGGCGGAGGAGGTGCCGACCGCGTCGGCGGTGGCGGTCCCGGCGGTGGCCGCGGAGGCCGTTCCGCCCGCGGCCAGACCCAGCGGCGCGGCGGCGGCCGTCCCCGCCGCGAACACCTTGAGCAGGTCGCGGCGCTCCACACCGGCGGAACGGGCGCGGCCGTGGGCCCACTGCCGCAGCCGCGTGCGGTCGTACTGGCTCTCGGCGGTCGGGTCGAAGGGCATGACAGGGCTCTCCTCGGTCGCGGTTCCCGACGGACCGTAGGAGGTACGGTCGGGCCGCGGGAACCTTCCCACCGCGATGGCCACGAACCTGCAACACGGCAGCAATGGCGGATTACCGGTTGGTCGGCTGCTTTGGGCAGGATGTGGGCATGACCGAGATCCGCACCCCCCGCCTCCTCCTCCGCCGCTGGACCGACGACGACCTCGTCCCCCTGTCGGAGATCAACGCCGACCCGGAGGTGATGCGCTGGATCGGCGACGGCTCCACCCTCGACCTGGACCAGACCGCCGAGGAGATCGAGCGCTGGGAGGACGAGTGGGACGACGAGGGGTTCGGCCTCTTCGCCGTCGAGCTGCTCGCCTCGGGGGAGCTGATCGGAGCGGTCGGGCTGTCCGTGCCGGAGTGGCTGCCGGAGGTGCTGCCCGCGGTGGAGATCAGCTGGCGGCTGGGCCGGTCCTTCTGGGGCCAGGGGTACGCCTCCGAGGCCGCGCACGCGACGCTTGAGTTCGCGCTCCAGGACCGCGGACTCGACCGGGTCGTCGCCGTCAACCGCGCGGGCAACGAGGAGTCCGAGAGCGTGATCCGCAAGCTGGGCATGGTGCCGGAGAAGGACACCGCGCACCCGGAGTACGGCTCCCTGCTGAACATCCACGGCATCGACCTCACCGAGTACGAGGCCTGAGCCGAGGCCTGAGCCGCGACCCGAGCCGAGACCCGAGCCGAGACCGGAGCCGCGACCCGAGCCGAGACCCGAGTACGAGGCCCGGCTAAGGCGTACAGGTGTCCAGCATGGTGCCCAGCATCTTCTTCTCGGGCTCGGTCACGGTGAGCCCGTAGGTGGACTTGACCGTGGTCCAGGCCCGGCCGTACTGGCACCAGGACGACTTGGCCGGGGGCTGCCACAGGTTGGGGCTCTGGTCGCCCTTGGACCGGTTCGAGGAAGCCGTGACCGCGAGCAGCTGAGGGTTGGTCAGGTCGTTGGCGAAGGCCTTGCGCTTGGCGGCGTCCCAGCCGGCCGCGCCGGAGCGCCAGCCCTCGGCGAGCGGCACCATGTGGTCGATGTCCATCTTCGACGCCTCGCCGACAGCCACGCCGTCGTACAGGCTCGTCCACTTGCCGGAGACCGCCCGGCACTCGGAGTCGCGGGTCACGTCCGTGCCGTCGCGCTTGAGCACGACCTCCCGGGTGTCGCACTTGTCGCCCTGCTCGGCCCAGTGCGTGAACTTGGCGCGGCTGTAGCCGGCCATCGTGCCCGGCTCGGCCACCTTCAGCGCGGCCAACTGGGTACGGGCCACGGCCGCGCTGACCATGCCGGGCAGGACGTCCCCCGCTGCGGGCTTGCCGTCGTCACCGGGCGCGGATGCGGACGGGGACGCGGACTGCGGCGCGGACGGGGACGCCGGTATCGACGCCCGCGCGGTCGGCCTCCCGTCGTCACCGGCTCCGCCGCCACCGGCACAGCCGGCCACCGCCAGCAGCAGCGAAGCCGCCAGGACCACACCGGGCACACGCGTCTGACGTTCCATTACCCCACCCCAACCGGCTGCTCGCACTGTCCGGGACAGACTACCCAAACCAGGGCGTCCCACCCACGGCGCACCCCCGGCCCACCCTCGGGCGGGCGTTGTCAGTGGCCCTCGCTAGTCTCCCGGCATACCGCAGTTCAGGGGGGCTTTCGCCACCCCTGTCAGGGCTCCGGCCCAGACCCAGGGCCATGGCCTGGCCCCGGTTCAGGGCCCGGCCCAAGGCGCGGCTCCGGATCCGGCCTGGGCTCCGGCCCAGGGCCCGGCGTCGGCCGCGGCTCCGGCTCAGGGCCCGGCCGCGGCTCCGCCCCAGGGCCAGGGCCAGGCCTCGGGTCAGGGTCAGGGCCAGGCCTCGGCTGGGGCTCCGGCCCAGGGCCCGGCTCCGGCCCAGGGCCCGGCTCCGGCCCAGGGCCCGGCTCCGGCCCAGGGCCCGGCTCCGGCCCAGGGCCCGGCTCCGGCCCAGGGCCCGGCTC
>NZ_JBFBBA010000037.1:0-82491 GCF_040682455.1 Streptomyces sp. NPDC051183 | reverse complement strand
TCGTGCACTACCCGCCCAAGGTCCAGCTCTCCAAGCTCGTCAACTCCCTCAAGGGAGTATCCGCCCGGCTGCTGCGCAAGGAGTACGACAGCCACATGCGGCGGTACCTGTGGGGCGGCCACTTCTGGTCCGGCTCCTACTTCGCCGGCTCCTGCGGCGGCGCACCGCTGACCGTGGTCAAGCAGTACATCGAGAACCAGAAGCGGCCCATCTGACCGCCACCCCGGAGCCGCGGCGAACTCCGGCGCTTCGCGACTCCGGGCCAAGGATGCGCTTCACCTCCGCCCTAAAGGACGGAGCACTGCGCAAGATGAGAGGTAGACCGCCTGGCTGCCCCAGTCGGCGGGCTTGACCTTGATGTCGAGCGCGCCGTCCGTCAGACGCACGACGTGCGCGTCGGTCGCCTCGTCCGAGCAGCGCCAGCCGACGCTCTCCGTCGGGGTCGTGCGCCAGCGGGCGCAGGCGATCTCCGAGCCGGTGTCGGCGCCCTTCAGGGTGAAGGTGGCCTCCTCGCCGACCTTCTTGGGGGAGGCGTCCGTGGTCACCTCCGCCGTCGGCGGGGTCCGGTCCACCCGGAAGTAGCACCAGGCCGTGTACGGGCTGGTCAGCTTGGAGTCAGTGGCGCGGGCGCGCCAGGCGTACTGGCCGCCGTCCGCGAACCGGTCGCCGGGGAAGTACATCGTGGCCTCGGGCCACGTGGTCGAGTCGGTCGGGTGGTCGGTGCGCTTGCCCCCGTACGCGGTGTCCCAGAGCTGGAACGTCGTCCGGACCTGCGCCCCCTACGGGGAGGCGGCGGTGACGCGCGTGCTGACCTGGGACGTCAGGCCGACCCAGCCCGCTCCGGAGCCGGAGTACGGGTTGGTGTAGCAGTCGGAGCCGGCGTCCTCCCCGGCGAAGCCGGGAGTGGGCTGGGTCCGCGGCGCGGTGACCGTGGGCGCCGCCGGGTCCGCGGCCGCGGCGGCCGGCGCTGCGGCCGACAGGCCGAACGCCAGGGCCAGAGCAGCCGTCGGCAGGGCGCGTACGAGTGTCATTCGGTGGTTCCCCCCTGGAAACACGATGGTTCTGCCGGTCGTAATCCCCCAGAAGGATTACCGGATCGCACCGACATTTGAACGGGCGGGGCCTACGCCGGGGTCAGGAGCGCGTCCGCGACGGCCGTGCGCGCGTACAGCACCGAGCGGCCGTTGCGGTGGGCGGTGACCAGGCCCGCGTTCCGCAGCGTCGTGAGGTGCTGGGACACCCCGGCGGCGGAGAGGCCGCTGTGGCGGGCGAGCTGCGTGGTCGAGGCGGGGGTGTCGAGCTCGACGAGCAGCAGGGCGCGGGAGCGGCCGAGCAGCGCGGCGACGGCTTCGGTGGCGGCGCCGGTGGCGCGGGGTTCCCACAGGGCGCCGATCCCGCGGGCCGGGTAGGCGAGTTGGGGCGGGTCGGGCGCCACGGAGCGGGTCAGGACGCCGGGCCAGGCGAACGCGGACGGCACCAGCAGCAGTCCCGACCCGGCCTGGTCGCGGGTGAGGGCGCAGTGGCGCCGGACCAGGTGGAGGCTGCCCTCGTCCCAGCGCACGGAGTCGTGGAGTTCGTTCAGGACGTGCGCGGAGCCGTACTCGGCCACCTGCCGCGCCCGGTGGAACACGTCGGCTTCGAGGACCTGCCGGATGCGGGCCCAGTAGGGCGCGAGCGCGAGCTCCCAGTACTTCTCGATCTCCGCGGTGACCTTCTCCAGCGCCGCCTCGGGGTCCTCGTGCAGCAGGCGCAGCCGCGGTGAGGAGCCGGCCGCCAGTTTGGCGACGTCCGTGCGGACCTGCCCGGGGAGGCTCCGGCGGATCGCGGCCAGTTCGGCGGGGAGTTCGGAGAAGGGCCCGTCCGGGGTCGGGTTGAGGAAATCGGCGAGGTAGCCGTCGGCCGGGATCAGGTCGGCCAGCCAGCCCCGGTCCAGTCCCTCGCGCAGCAGCCGGGGCCGGACCTGGGCGGCCCAGCGGCGGTGCGGCGGCGGCTCGGTGGCACGGCGGAGCATCCGGTAGCTGGTGACGACCTCCCACATGGGAGAGACCGCGAACCTTGTCTGTGCCAGGTCCGCCGCCGAGAAGCTCAGTCCGGATTCCATCTGCCCGCCCCCAGGGGTCCGTTGACCGTTCGAGTCGTTGGATTCGGTCTCAGCTTAATCAATTCGGCATCGTGCCCGCGGGGCGCAGGCTCCTGCCATGCCCTCCACCTTCCGCGGACTGCCGCCCACCGTCTGGACCCTCTTCGCCGGCACGATCGTCAACCGGCTCGGCCACCTGGTCACCCCGTTCCTGGTCTTCCTGCTGGCCGACCGGGGCATGACCGGGACCGAGACCTCCTACGTCCTCGGCGCGCTGGGCGCGGGCAACCTGCTCGGCCCCGCGCTCGGCGGAGTGCTCGCCGACCGGATCGGCCGTCGTCCGACCATGCTGATCGGGCTCCTCGGCGCCGCGGCCGCGCAGGGCGCGCTGTACGTGGCGCCGGGTGCGGCGACCATGGCCGCGGCGGCGCTGCTGCTGAGCGCGGCCGGGGCGACGGTCGGCCCGGCCGCGTACGCGCTGATGGCCGACGCGGTGGACGGTGAGCGCAGGCAGCGGGCGTACGCGCTGTTCGGCTGGGGGGTCAACATCGGCACCGCCGCCGCCGGGGTGCTCGGCGGCTTCCTCGCCGCGCACGGGTACTGGCTGCTCTTCGCGGTCGACGCCGGGACCATGCTCGTGTACGCCGCCGTGGTGGCGGCCCGGCTGCGCGAGCCGGAGCGGGCGGCCGCGGCGGACGGCGCCGGGGCCGGGGCGGACGGTTCGGGCTACGGCGTCGTCTTCCGGGACCGGCTGCTGCTCGCCCTGCTGCCGCTCCTCGGCATCCAGCTCTTCGTGTACTCGCTGACCGAGGTCGCCCTGCCGCTGGCAGTGCGCGACAGTGGGCTCTCGCCCGCCGTGTACGGGGCGCTGGCCGCGGTCAACGCGGTCCTGGTGGTGGTGCTCCAGCCGTTCGCGTCGGGCCTGCTCGCCAAGCTGCCGCAGCTGACCGTACAGGCGGCGGGCAGCGCGCTGATCGCGCTCGGGGTGGCGCTGACCGGTCTCGCGGACGGCATCGCAGGGTACGTCGCGTCGGTGGTCGTCTGGTCGCTCGGCGAGGTGGCGGTGGCCGGGATCGCGGCCTCGGTGGTGGCGGGCCTCGCCCCGGCCCACGCCCGCGGCCGCTATCAGGGTGCCTTCGGCTGGACCTGGGGTCTCGCCCGCTTCGCGGCGCTCACCCTGGGCGTCACCCTGTACTCCGGGCTCGGGCCGGCGGCCCTGTGGTGGGCGGCCCTGGTGGCCGGCCTGCTCGCCGCGGGGGCGACGCTGGGCCTGCGGGCCCGTATCGCCGCCCGCGCCGGACAGGAGCAGGAGCAGGAGCACGGCCTGGCCGCGTGAGGGTTCAGGCCGGGAACTTCCGGTCGACCCAGCGGAAGCCGAACTCGATCAGGGTGGCGGCGACGGCCGCGACGGCGACCGCCGTCCACGGCATCTGGGCGCCCACCAGCTTGAGCTGGAAGAACTCCTGGAGCCACGGGACGACGAGGACGATCAGGAAGGCGAGGCCCATCGCGCCGACCAGGCCCACCCGCCACCAGGTGTACGGGCGGGCGATGATCGCCAGGACCCACATCGAGGTCAGGAACAGCGTCAGCGTCGCCGCGCTGGTCTCGGCCTGGAGGGCGTCCTGGCCGGAGTAGTGGTGACGGGCCAGCAGGTACGTCACGAAGGTGGCCACCGCCGCGATCACGCCGCCGGGGATCGCGTAGCGCATCACCCGTTTCACGAAGTGCGGCCTGGCGCGCTCCTTGTTCGGGGCCAGGGCCAGGAAGAAGGCGGGGACGCCGATGGTGAGCGTGGACAGCAGCGTCAGGTGGCGGGGCAGGAACGGGTACTCGACCTGGGAGCAGACCACCAGGATGGCCAGCAGCACCGAGTAGACCGTCTTGACGAGGAAGAGGGTGGCGACCCGGGTGATGTTGCCGATGACGCGGCGGCCCTCGGCGACCACCGACGGGAGCGTGGAGAAGCTGTTGTTGAGGAGGACGATCTGCGCGACCGCGCGGGTGGCCTCCGAGCCGGAGCCCATGGAGACGCCGATGTCGGCGTCCTTGAGGGCGAGCACGTCGTTGACGCCGTCGCCGGTCATGGCGACGGTGTGGCCCTTGGACTGGAGTGCCGCGACCATGTCGCGCTTCTGCTGCGGGGTGACCCGGCCGAAGACGGAGTTCTCGTCGAGGACCTCGGCCATCTCCTCCCGTCCGGCCGGCATCTTGCGGGCGTCGACGGTGTTCTCCGCGCCCGGCAGGCCGAGCTTGCCGGCGACCGCGCCGACGGAGACCGCGTTGTCGCCGGAGATGACCTTCGCCTTGACGTCCTGGTCGTCGAAGTAGCGCAGGGTATCGGCGGCGTCGGGCCGCAGCCGCTGCTCCAGGACGATCAGGGCGGTGGGCTTCACCCCGGTGGCCACGTCGGGGTCGTCGAGCTCGCGGGAGGCCCGGCCGAGCAGCAGGACGCGCAGGCCCTGCTCGTTGAGGTCGTTGATCTCGTCCAGGGCCGGGTCCCCGGCCGGCAGGAGCACGTCGGGGGCGCCGAGCAGCCAGGTGTTGTTCTCGCCGTCGCCCTCGCTGAAGCTGGCGCCGCTGTACTTACGGGCGGAGGAGAAGGGCAGCGACTCGGTGCAGCGCCACTCAGCGCTGTCCGGGTAGGCGTCGATGATCGCCTGGAGGCTGGCGTTGGGGCGCGGGTCGGACTCTCCCAGGGCGCCGAGCACCTTCTTGACGTACGCGGAGTCCGCGCCGCCGAGCGGGCGGCACTCGGTGACGTCCATGCCGCCCTCGGTGAGGGTGCCGGTCTTGTCGAGGCAGACCACGTCGACACGGGCGAGGCCTTCGATGGCGGGCAGTTCCTGGACCAGGCACTGCTTGCGGCCGAGCCGGATGACGCCGATGGCGAAGGCGACGGAGGTGAGGAGGACGAGCCCCTCGGGGATCATCGGGACGATGCCGCCGACGGTGCGGGCGATGGCGTCCTTGAGGTTGTTGTCCTTGACGATCAGCTGGCTGATGACCAGGCCGATCGAGGTCGGGATCATCATCCAGGTGACGTACTTGAGGATGGTGGAGATGCCGGAGCGCAGCTCGGAGTGGACGAGCGTGAAGCGCGAGGCCTCTTCGGCGAGCTGGGCGGCGTAGGCCTCGCGGCCGACCTTGGTGGCGGTGAAGGCCCCGCCGCCGGCGACGACGAAGGAGCCGGACATCACCGGGTCGCCGGGCTTCTTCAGGACGGGGTCGGCCTCGCCGGTGAGCAGGGACTCGTCGATCTCCAGGCCGTCGGCCTCCCCGACGGTCCCGTCGACGACGACCTTGTCCCCCGGCCCGAGTTCGATGACGTCGTCGAGGACGATCTCGGAGGTGGAGATCTCCGCCGTCCTGCCGTCGCGGCGCACGCTCGGCTTGGCCTCGCCGATGACGGCCAGTCCGTCCAGGGTCTTCTTGGCGCGCAGCTCCTGGATGATGCCGATGCCGGTGTTCGCGATGATCACGAAGCCGAAGAGGCTGTCCTGGATGGGCGCGACGAACAGCATGATCACCCAGAGGACGCCGATGATGGCGTTGAACCGGGTGAAGACGTTGCCCCGGACGATCTCGGTGGTGGAGCGGGAGGAGCGCACGGGCACGTCGTTGACGGCTCCGCGCGCGACGCGTTCGGCGACCTCGGCGGTGCTCAGGCCGCCGGGCCTGTATCTGGGCGCGGGTGGCTGCATCGGGTGTACGGGGTCCAGCTCGGCTCCCGCGTCGATGGCGATCCCGGCCGCGGCGCCGCCGCTGTCACCGCCCGGCTCGGGTCCGTCGGATTCGATCTTCGCCCGCTGCGTCATGCTTTCGACGGTAAAGGGCGTTCGAACGCTTCACCCGCCGAGCAGTCCTAAGATCCGACTTCGGGATGAGGGAAATCGTCCGTTGGTAGACCACGGGTGGACCGGCCCGCGGCTGCGGCTCGACCGGTCCTCAGGAGGCCGCGGGGCCCGCCTGCGGCTGCCCGGCCGCCGGCTCGGCTGCGGCCTGCTCCGCCGCGTGCCGCTTGAGGGCGGCGTCGCGGCCCCGGACGTACCAGAGGCCGATCAGGCCGAGTACGCCGCCGGCCGCGCAGCACCAGACCCACCACAGCAGGTCCCGGTCGGCGAACCACCCGTAGAAGGGGAGCTGGACGACGAAGAGGGCGAACCAGAGGATCGTGCCGCCGGTGACGGTCGCGACGATCGGGCCCTCAAGGGGCTCGGGCGCCTCGTGCTTCGCAGTCCATTTCGCCATGCGTCCAAGTCTAGGCGGCCTGGGCCCCGGCCATCTCACTGCGTGGTCTACGCGCGGAGATGGACGCCCCTTCGTTCATGTGTTCATACTGAAACGGTTTGGGCCAGGCCCCATTTCATCGTATGAACCACCCAATGAGGACCGCATGAGCACGTCGGCCCCCGCCCCCGCGTCCACCACCCCGGAGCCTTCCCCGCAGGGACCCTCCGGACTGGACCGCTACTTCAAGATCTCCGAGCGCGGCTCGACCATCGCCCGCGAAGTGCGCGGCGGCTTCGCCACCTTCTTCGCGATGGCCTACATCATCGTGCTGAACCCGATCATCCTGGGCAGCGCGAAGGACATGTACGGCAACCAGCTCGACGGCGGCCAGCTCGTCACCGCGACCGTGCTGACGGCGGCCTTCACCACCCTCCTCATGGGCGTGATCGGCAACGTCCCGATCGCGCTCGCGGCCGGCCTCGGCGTCAACACCGTGGTCGCGCTCCAGCTCGCCCCGCGCATGAGCTGGCCCGACGCCATGGGCATGGTGGTCCTGGCCGGCTTCGTGGTGATGCTGCTGGTCGCCACCGGCCTGCGCGAGCGGGTCATGAACGCCGTCCCGGTCGGCCTGCGCAAGGGCATCGCCATCGGCATCGGCCTGTTCATCATGCTGATCGGCCTGGTCGACTCCGGCTTCGTCTCGCGCATCCCGGACGCCGCTCACACCACGGTGCCGCTCCAGCTCGGCTCCAACGGCCACCTGCACGGCTGGCCCGTACTGATCTTCGTCGTCGGCGTGCTGCTGACCCTGGCGCTGCTGATCCGCAAGACGCCCGGCGCGATCCTGATCTCGATCGTGGCCATGACCGTCGTCGCGGTGGTCGTCCAGCTGGTCGCCGAGCTGCCCGACTCGGGCTGGGGGCTGACCGTCCCCGAGTGGCCGGGCAACCCGGTGGCCGCGCCCGACTTCGGGCTCGTCGGCCAGGTCAGCCTCTTCGGCGGCTTCGGCAAGGTCGGACTGCTGACGGGCGTCCTCTTCGTCTTCACCGTGCTGCTGTCCTGCTTCTTCGACGCCATGGGCACGATCCTCGGCGTCGGCGACGAGGCGAAGCTGATCGACAAGGAGACCGGCGAGTTCCCCGGGATCAACCGGGTCCTGCTCGTGGACGGCCTGGCCGTCGCCTCGGGCGGCGCGACCTCCTCCTCTGCCACCACCTGTTTCGTGGAGTCCACGGCCGGTGTCGGCGAGGGTGCCCGTACGGGTCTGGCGAACGTCGTGACGGGCGGCCTCTTCGCCGTGGCGCTGTTCCTCACCCCGCTCGCGACCATGGTCCCGTCCCAGGCGGCCACCCCCGCCCTCGTGGCGGTCGGCTTCCTGATCCTGGCGGGCTCGGTCAAGGACATCGACTGGAGCGACTTCACCATCGCCGTCCCGGCCTTCCTGGCCATGGTGATGATGCCCTTCACCTACTCGATCACCAACGGCATCGGCATCGGCTTCGTGAGCTTCTGCGTCCTGCGGCTGGCGACCGGCCGGGGCCGTGAGGTCCCGGTGGCCATGTACGTCGTGTCGGCGGTGTTCGTCTTCTACTACGCGATGCCGGCCCTCGGCCTCACGTAAGGCTCACGTAGAACTCACGTCAGCCCGTAGAACTTCTCTGTCTCGTCGACGGCCGCCTTGAAGCGCTCGTCGAAGTCGTCGCGAATGAGCGTCCGGACCACATAGTCCTGGACGCTCATTCCGCGTTTGGCGGCATGAGTCCGGAGCCTGTCGAGGAGCTCCCCGTCTATGCGCATGCTCAGCACATGTGTCCCCATGCCGAAAGAGTCGGGGCACAGGGCATGGACGCGTGTCACTTTCCGGAGCCGACTCACCCGTACGAGTGATGCGAAATAAGTGGTGTTCCTTAGGCAGAGTAATGAGTTATTCTAAAGAACATGCACGACCTTTCCCATGGCGACGACGCCGCCGCCGTGAACGACCTCCGCTCCGCCGTCATGCGGCTGGGCCGGCGACTCAAGCACCAGCGCGTGGACGAGTCGCTGAGCCCGACCGAGATGTCGGTGCTCGGCACGCTCGCCCGCTGCGGCCAGGCCACCCCCGGTGAGCTGGCGCGACGCGAGCACGTACAGCCGCCGTCGATGACACGCATCGTCGCGCTGCTGGAGGCCAAGGGACTGGTACGGCTGGAGCCGCACCCCGACGACCGCCGCCAGAAGGTGGTCAGCCAGACCGAGGAGGCCGAAGCGATGCTCGAAGAGAGCCGTCGCAAGCGCAACGCCTTCCTGGCCGGGCTCGCGGCCGAGCTGACCGAGGACGAATGGGCCAAGCTGCGCGAGGCCGCACCCGTCCTGGAGAAGCTCGCCCACCTGTAACCACGACGCCAGGAGGCGAACGCTTTTGAGTACGGGAACCGGAGCAGACTCCGCACCCGGCCATACATCCACCACCTACAGCACCGCGGGCAAGAAGAACTCGATGTTCAGCTCGCTGAAGATCCGGAACTACCGGCTCTTCGCCACGGGACAGGTCGTCTCGAACACCGGCACCTGGATGCAGCGCATCGCCCAGGACTGGCTCGTCCTCTCCCTCACCGGCTCCGCCTCGGCCGTCGGCATCACCATCGCCCTGCAGTTCCTGCCGATGCTGATGTTCGGCCTCTACGGCGGCGTACTCGCCGACCGGCTGCCCAAGCGGCCGCTGCTGATCGTCACCCAGAGCGCCATGGGCCTCACCGGTGTCGCGCTCGCCGTACTCACCCTCGCCGGACACGTCCAGGTCTGGCACGTCTACCTGGCCGCCTTCGCGCTCGGCCTGGTCACGGTCGTCGACAACCCGGCCCGCCAGACCTTCGTCTCCGAGATGGTCGGCAAGGACCAGGTCGCCAACGCCGTCAGCCTGAACTCGGCCAACTTCCAGTCCGCGCGGCTGGTCGGCCCGGCGATCGCCGGTGTGCTGATCACCGCCGTCGGCTCCGGCTGGGCCTTCCTGCTGAACGGACTGTCCTTCGCCGCGCCGATCGCCGGCCTGCTGCTGATGCGCACGGCCGAACTGCACCCGGTCGAGGTCCAGCCCCGGGCCAAGGGACAGCTGCGGGAGGGCCTGCGCTACGTCGCCGGGCGCCCCGAGCTGATCTGGCCGATCGTGCTGGTCGGCTTCATCGGCACCTTCGGATTCAACTTCCCGATCTGGCTGTCGGCCTTCGTCAGCAACGTCTTCCACGGGGACGCGGGCACGTACGGGCTGTTCAACACCCTGATCGCGGCCGGCTCCCTCGCGGGCGCCCTGCTCGCGGCCCGGCGCGGCCTGTCGCGGCTGCGGCTGCTGGTCGCCGCGGCCGTGCTGTTCTCCGTCCTGCTGCTGGTGACGGCGTTCGCGCCCGGCTTCTGGCTGTTCGCCGCGCTGCTGGTGCCGATCGGGGTCTTCGGCCTGACGGTGAACGTCACCGCCAACTCCAGCGTCCAGATGGCCACCGACCCCGAGATGCGGGGCCGGGTCATGGCGCTGTTCATGATGGTGTTCACCGGCGGCACCCCGCTGGGTGCTCCGCTGGTCGGCTGGATCACCGACACCTACGGCGCGCGGATCGGCATGGCCGCGGGCGGGGTCGTGTCCCTGGCCGCCTCGCTCGCGATCGGCGTGGCCCTGGCCCGCGTGGGCAACCTGCGGCTGCGGGTCGGCCGCCACGGCGTGGCCTTCGTCCCCGCCGCCGCGCGCGGGGCGTTGGTGCAGGCGGCCTGACGCACCCTGAGCCGCCGTACGCGGCCCGCCACGGGCTCTGCCCCCGGACCCGCGCCTCAAACTCCCCCAGACTCCGTCCGGGGGACCCCCTGGCGAGGCTGGAATTGCCCTTCGGCAATCCGGCTCGCCGAGCGGCGGCATCAGCCGAAATCCAGCCCCGCCGGCGTTTGAGGCGCGGGGGTCCGGGGGCGGAGCCCCCGCAGCGGAGCCGCGGCCGGACCCCGTACGCTCAGCCGCATGAGGCTGTTCGCCGCGGCGCTGCCGCCGCAAGGAGCAATCGCCGAGCTGGCGCAAGCCGTGCACCCCCTGCGCGACGACCACCTCCGGTGGACCGCGGAGGCGGGCTGGCACTTCACGCTCGCCTTCATGGGCGAGGTCGAGGAGCGGCTGCTCCCGGACCTCCACGCCCGCCTCGCCCGCGCCGCGGCCCGTACCGAGCCCTTCGCGCTGCGCCTGCACGGCGCCGGCCACTTCGGCCGCCGCGCGCTGTGGGCCGGCGCCGCCGGAGACCTCGACGCGATGCGGATGCTGGCCGAGCGCGCCGACGCCGCCGCACGCCGGGCCGGCGTGGCGATGGACCAGCACCGCCGGTACACCCCGCACCTCACGCTCGCCCGGTCCCGCGAGGACACCGACCTCGATCCGTACCTCGCCGGGCTGGGCTCCTTCGAGGGCACCGCCTGGCGGGTCTCCGAGCTCAGCCTGGTCCGCAGCAGCCTCCCGGTCTCCGGGGTGCCCGGGGAACAGCCCCGCTACGAGGTCGTCGAGGCCTGGCCGCTGGGCCGCTGACGGCCCCTGCGTACGGGAACCGGGCCCGGCCGCGTTAGGCTCGAAGGGTGGATCCCAAGACCAGAAACCGTGTGATGGCCGGTGTGCTCGTGCTGATGTTCGTCGTCGTCGCCGTGGCGGCCGCCGTCGGGCAGTAACCGCGAGGGGCTCTTGCTTCGAGTCGACTCGAAGCAGTTGGCTTGGGGCCCATGAAGTACACGCAGCTCGGACGCACCGGACTCAAGGTCAGCCGACTCGTCCTCGGCACGATGAACTTCGGTCCGCAGACCGACGAACCGACAAGTCATTCGATCATGGACGCCGCGCTCGACGCGGGTCTGAACTTCTTCGACACGGCCAACGTCTACGGGTGGGGCGAGAACCGCGGCCGCACCGAGGAGATCATCGGCACCTGGTTCGCCCAGGGCGGCGGCCGGCGGGACAAGACCGTCCTGGCCACGAAGGTCTACGGGAACATGTCCGGCAACGACGATCCGTGGCCCAACGACGACCGGCTCTCGGCGCTGAACATCCGCCGGGCCGTCGAGGCGAGCCTGAAGCGGCTCCAGACCGACCACATCGACCTGTACCAGTTCCACCACATCGACCGCCGGACCCCCTTCGAGGAGATCTGGCAGGCGATCGACGTACTGATCCAGCAGGGCAAGATCCTCTACGCGGGCTCCTCCAACTTCCCCGGCTACAAGATCGCCCAGGCGAACGAGACCGCCGCCCGCCGCGGAACATTCGGCCTGGTCAGCGAGCAGTGCCTGTACAACCTCGCCGAGCGCCGCGCCGAGATGGAGGTCATCCCGGCCGCCCAGGAGTACGGCCTCGGGGTCATCCCCTGGTCCCCGCTCCACGGCGGCCTGCTCGGCGGCGTGATCAAGAAGGAGGTCGAGGGCGGGCGCCGCGCCTCCGGCCGCTCCGCGGACGCGCTGGCCAGCACCTCGGTACGGGCGCAGGTGCAGGCGTACGAGGACCTGCTCGACAAGCACGGCCTGGAGCCCGGCGAGACGGCCCTGGCGTGGCTGCTGAGCCGGCCCGGGATCACCGGCCCGATCGTCGGCCCGCGCACCGCCGAACAGCTCGACAGCGCCCTGCGCGCCCTCGAACTGGACCTCGGCGAGGAGCTGTTGACCGCGCTGGAGGAGATCTTCCCCGGTCCGGGAGCCTCCCCCGAGGCCTTCGCCTGGTAGGCGCGGCCTACAGCGCGGGGCGGTAGGGGCCGCCGATCCCCCACGCCTGGTGCAGCACCGCCGCGAACTCGCCGGCGAGGCGGTGCTCGCCGGAGGCGTTGGGGTGCGTGCCGTCGTAGGTGTCGTGGTGGATCTCGTACGAGGCCGGGCGCGCGGCCAGCAGGACGGGCGAGGCGGGCGTCGACAGGTCGGCGACCGCCTTCGCCAGCAGCTCGTTGAAGAGCGCGACCTGCGCCGCGAAGGGCGCGTCGGACTCGGCGCGCACGTTCGGGATCACCGGGAGCAGCACCATCCGGATCCCGGGGCGGGCCCGGCGCGCGGCCGCGATGAACCGGCGGGCGTTGGCGGCCGTCTCGTCCGCGGCGGTGTAGAAGCCGAGGTCGATCAGGCCGAGGGAGACGAGCAGCACGTCGGCCTCGGCGGCGGCGACGGCCGGGCCGATCAGGGGTGCCATGTGCTGCCAGCCCTCGCCCCAGCCGGCGAGGTGGCGGCGTGCCTGCTCCGGGAAGGCGGGGTCGGCGTACGCGTGGCTGCTCGGCGCGTCCGCGGCGGTGTCGTAGAGCTCGCAGCGCGGGCCGACGATCTGGAACGGGCCGCCGAAGGCCGCGTCGAGGTGCTGCCACATCCGGTAGCGCCAGGTGTAGTCGCCGGCGCGTCCGATGGTCATGGAGTCGCCGACGAACATGAAACGCATCCGGACATCATCGCGGATCACGCGACAGGAACCCCTGTGATGCCGGACACGCGGGGCGGGCTGGCAGGCTTGGGGCATGCGCCTGCTGCCGTCGAGTGCCCTCCGTACCGCCGTCGTCCTGACCGCCGCCCTGCCCGTCGCCCTTGCCGTGCTGTCGAGTTCGGGAGCGGCGGCCGCCGCCGGGTCCCCCGGCACCTCGGGGTTCACCATCACCGATCCGCGGATCAAGGAGTCGAGCGGGCTCGCGGCGAGCCGGATCCACCCCGGCGTGTACTGGACGCACAACGACAGCGACGACGGCCCGTACCTGTACGCGGTGGACTCGGCGACCGGCAAGACGGTGGCGCGGGTGACGATGACCGGGACCGGCAGGCCCCGGGACGTCGAGGCGATCTCCCTGGGACCGGACGGGCAGCTCTACGTCGGGGACATCGGCGACAACCGGGACGGGACCTGGGACCACGTGTGGATCTACCGCCTCCCGGAGCCGAAGGAACTGCGGGACGTCACCGTCAAGGCCGAGCAGTTCACGGTGAAGTACGCGGACGGGCCCCGCAACGCGGAGGCGCTGATGGTGCATCCGGTGACGGGCCGGGTCTACATCGCGAGCAAGAGCGAGGACAAGGGCGGGCTGTACGAGGGCCCCGAGCAGCTCTCCGCGTCCGGTACGAACACCTTCCGGCGGATCGCCGACCTCCCGTGGGTCACCGACGGCGCCTTCTCCCCGGACGGCGGGCACCTCGCCCTGCGGGGGTACCTCTTCGCGAAGACCTACCCGTGGAAGGACGGCCGGCCGGACGGCCCGGGCGAGGCGGTGGGCGCGCCGTGGCAGGGGCAGGCGGAGTCGGTGACGTACACGGCGGACGGGTCGACGCTGATGTTCGGCGCGGAGGGCGCGGAGAGCCGGGTCGTGGCGGTCCCGGTGAAGGCGGCGGCGAAGTCCTCCGCGACCCCGGGCACCCCGGCCCCGGGCGGGGGCCCGGCCGCGCCCGGCTCCACGGGCTCCGCGAGCGGCGCGGATGCCGCGGACGAGGGCAGCTTCACGAAGGGCGCACTGGTGCTGGCGGGCGCGACGGTGCTGGTCGTGGGCGCCAAGCGGCTCTTCCGCCGCACCCCGAAGCCGTAACCTGCCTGGCGACACAACGGGTCCCGGTCCAGGGGGGTTTCAGGAGATGAGGTCGGCGATGTCCTCGGCCGCGGTGCCGCCGCAGGACAGGTTCGAATGGTTCACCGACGTCGTCGCGCGCTCACTGGCTCCGACGGCGATCCGCTGCGCCGACCCGGAAGCCTTCGAGGCCGAGGCCTCCCTGGTCGATCTGGGCAACCTCCAGGTGTCCACCTTCAGTTACGCCCCGCTGCGCTCCCGGCGCACCCCGACGCACATCCGGCGCGGGGACCCGGAGCAGTACCAGCTGGCGCTGGTGACCGGCAGCCCGATGTGGATCTCCCAGAACCGCAACGACTCCGGGTACGTCGAGGGGGGTGAATGCTGCTACGCGTTTCCTAGTCATTGATAGTCACCTCTAGTCGACTGTTTCGCGTACGTTGGTCTTGTGAAGCTTTCGGAGTGGGCCCGTCAGCAGGGCGTGAGCTACCAGACCGCGTGGCGGTGGGTGAAGGACGGGAAGATGCCCGTCCCGGTCCGCCAGGCGCCGTCCGGGACGTGGCTGGTCGATGAGCCCGCTCCGGCCGCCGCCGTGGAGGCGGGCCGGGTGGTTGCGTACTGCTGTGTCTCATCCGCCGACCAGAAAGCGGACCTTGACCGGCAGACGGCCCGGGTCGTGGCCGGTGCGAACGGGCTCGGTCTGGCCGTGGCCGAGGTCGTCGCCGAGGTCGGTTCCGGGCTGAACGGCCGGCGCCGGAAGCTGCACCGGGTGCTGTCCGACCCGCAGGCAGCGGTCATCGTGGTCGAGCACCGCGACCGGCTGGCCCGGTTCGGTGTCGAGCACCTCGAAGCGGTCCTGTCGGCGTCCGGGCGGCGCCTGGTCGTCCTCGACCCCACCGAGACCGCCGACGACCTCGTGCGGGACATCACCGAGGTGCTCACCTCGATGTGCGCGCGCCTGTACGGGCGGCGGGCGGCGAAGAACCGGGCCGCCCGCGCCGTGGCCGTTGCGACCGGCGAGGACGCCGGGTGAAGAAGTTCCGGCCGCAGCCCGGGTTCCAGGTGCAGGCGTTCCGGTTCGCCCTGGACCCCAACTCCTCCCAGGAGGCCGCGCTGCGCTCGCACTGCGGCGCCGCGCGGGCCGCCTACAACTGGGCCGTCGGCTGGGTGACCGCCTCCTGGTGGCAGCGCAAGGCCGAGGTGTCCTACGGCGTCCCCGAGGATGCGCTGACCGGCTGGCGGCCGTGGTCGCTGCCCGCGCTGCGAAAGGCGTTCAACGAGGCCAAGCACACCGGCCCCCGGTTCGCCGGGTGGTGGGAGGAGAATTCCAAGGAGGCGTACTCCACCGGTCTCGCGAACGCCGCCGCCGCGTTCGACAACTACGCCAAGTCCAAGCAGGGCAGGCGGCACGGCAAGCGCATGGGCGCGCCCCGGTTCAAGCCGAAGCGGAAGGCACGTCTGGCCTGCCGGTTCACCACCGGCACCATCCGCGTGGACGGCGACGGCCGGCATGTGACGCTGCCGAGGCTGGGAACGATCCGCACCCACGAACCCGCCGCCGGCCTTCACGCCCGCGTCCAGGCCGGGACCGCCCGCATCCTGTCCGCCACGGTGCGACATGAGCGGGGACGCTGGTTCGTCTCCTTCCAGGCCGAGGTGAAGCAGGACATGCGGCGCGTGGCGCGCCCGGATGCGGCGGTCGGCATCGACCTCGGCGTGAAGACCCTCGCGGTCATGGCCGACTCGACGGGCGAGATCCGCACCGCCGCGAATCCCGGGCACTACGACGCCGCGCGCAAGCATCTGCGCCGCGCATCGCGGACCGTCTCCCGCCGCTCGCTGCGCCGCCTGCACCTGCTGTTCCAGGAGCGCCGGGAGAGCGTCGCCGCGACCGTCCGGCGCCGCCGGCTGGAGGGCGCCAGGGCCGACCTGCTCCGGCCCGAGCTGCACTCCCGGCCCATCCACGCCGTCGCCGCCCGCTGGGGCTTCGCCAGTGCGGCCGTCTTCAGCCGGGCCTTCCGCGAGGCGTACGGGACGAGCCCGTCGGAACTGCGCGCAGGATCAACGTTCCTTGCGCGCAGCGCGCGGACCGGGAACCGGCCGCCCCCTAGGCTCCAACAGGCTCCTGCCGTTCACGGGGGTGACGGCAGGAGCCCGGCCCGCTGAGCCCGCTGCGCTCCCGCCCTCAGGGACGGTACTCGTCCTCGTCGAGTCGGTACTCCTCGCCGTCCGCGTGGTAGCCGTACAGCTCCCCGTACCGCCCCCAGTCGGTGGCCGTCTCCAGCTGCCGCTCCAGCTGCTCGCTCGTGTAGTGGTGCGAGAGCAGGTCCCGGAAGAACCCTGCGCGCTGTGTGCCGCCCCGCGAGCGCTCCAGGGTGGTGCGGATGAGGTGGACCAGCGGGACCTCCCGCGCGCCTTCCGCGAACAGCTCCTTCGACTCCTGTACGTCGGCCCCCGCGAAGGCGGTGCCGCGCGGGGTCAGCACCAGGTGCAGGTCCCGTACCTCGGCCAGCCCCAGCAGCTCCAGCCCGTCCACCAGCGGCAGTACGTCGTCCACCTCCAGGCCCAGCTCCTCGGCCAGGTCCACGAGGTCCTCGCTGTCGTCTCCGCCCTCGCCGCGCTGGAGGACGATCTCGGCGAGGCCCGCCATGCCGTCGACGCTGGCCGCCGGCAGGGGCGTGTTCGCCAAGGTCCGCTTCACCGGCGGGGCGGCCGCCGGGGCCTTGGCGCTGCGGCCGGTCATCACCGCGTACACGGCGTCGACGATGGTCTCGAACTCTGCGCCCGTGCGGTCCCGGGGGCGGGCGAGGCCGACCTCGAAGGTCTCCTTGATGGTTCCGTAGGGGCGAGAGCCGAGGACCACGACCCGGTCGGCCATCAGCACCGCCTCCTCGATGTTGTGCGTGACCAGCACCACGGCCTTGGCGGGGAAGCGGTCCGAGGCCCACAGCTCCATCAGCTCGCCGCGCAGGTTCTCCGCCGTCAGCACGTCCAGCGCCGAGAACGGCTCGTCCATCATCAGCACGTCCGGCTCCACGACGAGCGCGCGGGCGAAGCCGACGCGCTGGCGCATGCCGCCGCTGAGCTCCTTGGGGTACGCCGATTCGAAGCCGTCGAGGCCGATCAGGTCGATGGCCGCCACCGCCTGCCGGGCCCGTTCCTCCCGGTCCACGCCCTTGGCCTCCAGGCCCAGTTCCACGTTCTGCTGCACCGTCAGCCAGGGCAGCAGCGCGAAGGTCTGGAAGACCATGGCCGTGCCCGGGTTTGCGCCGCGCAGCTCCTCGCCGCGGTAGGTGACCGAGCCCGAGCTGGTGGGGATCAGGCCCGCCAGGCAGCGCAGCAGGGTGGATTTGCCGCTGCCGGACTTGCCGAGCAGGGCCACGATCTCGCCCTCGTGGATCTCCAGGTCGATGCCGCCGAGCACGGGCAGCTCGCCGTCGGCGCCGGCGTAGGACTTGGTGAGGGCGGCGGCCTTGAGGATCGTCGTCACGGGCTGGTTCCTCACATCGAGTAGCGGCGGTCCGCGAGGCGGTAGAGCGGGCGCCAGAAGAGCCGGTTGAGGCCGACGACGTACAGGCTCATCACGGCGATCCCGGCGATGAGCCGGGGGAAGTTCCCGTCCTCGGTGGCGTGGAAGATGTACGCGCCGAGGCCGGTCGCGGTCAGGGTGGAGCCGGCGAAGGTGACCACCTCGCCGACGATGGAGGCGTTCCAGGCGCCGCCCGAGGCGGTGATGCCGCCGGTGACGTACGCGGGGAAGACGGCCGGGACGATCAGGCGCTTCCAGCGCTGGAGGCCTCGGACGCCGAGGTCGTCCATGGCCTCCTTCAGGTCGGAGGGGATGGCCATGGCCCCGGCGATGGCGTTGAAGAGGATGTACCACTGCGCGCCGAGGGCCATCAGCAGGACGCAGCCGATGTTGATGTCGAGGCCGGTCCTGAGGAAGAACCAGACGGCCACCGGGAAGAGCAGGTTGGCGGGGAAGCTCGCCAGCACCTGCACGAGCGGCTGGGCGATCTTCGTGAGGCGCGGCGAGGACCCGATCCACACGCCGACGGGCACCCAGACGACGGTCGCGACGGCCACCAGCACGATCACCCGGACGAAGGTGATCAGACCGAGCAGCAGCGGCTCCCCGAAGACCCCGAGCCCGGTCTCGCGCTGGAGGTAGCGCAGCAGGTCGTACAGCCCGAGGAGGATCACGGCGCCGGCGACGACCGCGAAGGCGATGTCGCCGGTGCGGCGGCGTACGGGGTCCACGGACAGCGCCCGGTCGTCGCGGCCCAGGACGCGGGCGGCGCGACCGGTGGCCTCTCGGGCGGGCCCGGTGGCGCGGCCCAGGAGCGCCGGCCAGTGGGAGCGCCGCAGGAAGTCCAGGACGTAACTGCGCTGGACGTCGCTGGACTCGGACTGCTCGTTCTTGAACTTCTCGGCCCAGGCGGTGAGGGGGCGCCAGAAGAGGAAGTTGACGGTGACGATGGTGAGGGTCATCGCGAGGATGACCCAGCCGACCTTGGCCAGGTCGCCCTCGCCGATGGCGGTGCCGGCGTAGGAGCCGAGGCCGGGTACGGCGTAGTCGTGGCCGGAGACGCTGACGGCCTCGGAGGCGACGAGCATGAACCAGCCGCCGGCGAAGCTCATCATGCCGTTCCAGACGAGGTCGATGACTCCGGCGGGGACCTCGATGCGCCAGAAGCGCATCCAGCGGGTGAAGCCGAACGAGCGGGAGACCTCGTCGAGTTCGCGGGGCAGCGAGGTGAGGGTGGCGTAGAACCCGAAGGTCATGTTCCACGCCTGGGAAGTGAAGATGGCGAAGATCACGGCGCATTCGAGGCCGAGCAGGGAGCCGGGGAAGAGCGCGACGAAGAAGGTCACGAGGACGGAGAGGAAGCCCAGGACGGGCACGGACTGCAGGATGTCCAGGGCCGGGATGAGGATGCGCTCCAGCCTTCGGCTGCGGGCGGCGGCGTAGGCGTACGCGAAGGTGAACACCACGGACGCGGCGAGCGCGATGAACATCCGCAGGACGCTGCGGGCGGCGTAGTACGGGAGCTTCGCCGGGTCGGTGTCGACGTCGGGCACGTCGGCCGGGTCGAAGTTGACGGTGGTGCCCCTGCCGACCTGGAGGAACAGGTAGAAGAGCACCAGCACGGCGGCGGCCACGGCGAAGTCCACCCAGGACAGCCGCCCCTTCGCGGGCGCGGCCTGACCGGTGTGCGGCTGCGCCGGCGGGCGCGTGGCAGTGCTCATCCCGCCCAGCGGATCACGCCCCCCGCCCGGCCGCCCCCCGGCTCACCCATCCGGGCGAACCCCGCCCGCGCCGGGCGTCGGGCCGTCAGTGCTGTGGCCCGGTCACCCCCTAGCTGTGGCCGAGGTCCGCCTCCGCGAGGTCCGCCGGGGGGACCGAGCCGGTGTCGGGGGTCGGGCGCAGGGGGAACTCGTCCGAGGCCATCGAGTCCAGCACCGGCGGCGCGGGCCTCGGCGGCTTCGGCATGACCGCGGCCTCCGAGTGCCCTCCGCAGCCGTACGACAGCGAGACCAGGTGCCCGTCGGCGGGGCCGAACTCGTTCGCGCAGATGCCGAAGGCCTGGCCCAGCGAGCCGCCGATCGCGACGAGGAAACCGCAGGAGACACAGGAAGCCGGCGCCGCCTGCGCCATCGGGGTCTTCGCGCCGAAGGACTCGTCCCAGCGGTCGGCCGCGCTGTGCAGCCCGTAGCGGGACAGGACCCGCGCCCGGCGCATGCCGAGCTCCTCCGCGACCGCGGTGATGGAACCGCGCACCGGGACCACCGCGCGGTCGGTCACGTCGGCGTCCTCGGCCTCGACCAGTTCGGCCATCTCGGGGGACACGACCGAGTTCGGCGGCGGTGCGTCCTCGCCCGACCAGCCCGGCTCCAGCCGCAGGTCCTCGGCGTCGGTGGGCAGCAGGTCGCCCGGGCCCATGTCGCCCGGCCGCAGCCGCTCGCTCCACGGCACCCACTCGGGGGCCAGCAGCGCGTCCTCGCCCGGGAGCAGCACCGTTTCGTCGAGGGTGACGTTCTTCGCCCGGGAGGCGCGCGTCACGGTGACGGCCCAGCGCCAGCCGCGGTACCCGGGGTCCTTGCACTCGAAGAAGTGCGTGACGACCCGGTCGCCCTCGGAGACGGCCGAGACGTGCTCGCCCACCACTCCGGGAGCGGCGGCTTCCTCGGCCGCCGCGCGGGCGAGGTCTACCGCCTCGGCGCACAGGCGGTCGGGGGTACGGCTTCGCGTCGTCGCAGCACTCACAGGTCTCGTTCTCTCCTACGCCGTCTCACGAGTGCGCCGTCCGTACTGTCGTCCACAACGACCCGTCGGTCCTGTCCGTACGAGGCGCGGGCGGAGCGGACCAGAGGGCCGCGTCGACGTCCGCACCCGATCGGCCTCGGGCGCACCTACCTGCGATCCATTCTGCGGGATCGCGAAGAGGCGCGCGGCCAAGAGCAACCGTCGGTGGCGCGCTAGGCACGCTACCTCCTCCGGCGCCTTCGGCCCACATGCAAGGTCCGATTCGCGGACATGCAGATCGGCCGGAGCCCGGCCGCGGGCCGATCGGTCACGCACCGGTGACGCGCCGGAGAGGGTCCGAGAGGGCCGAGTGGGGCACTATGGCCAGGTGGCACCCGTACGGTCGTCCGATGACGGCTCGGGACCGGCCAGGCGGGCCGGCCGGGCCGTCGGGCGTGCCCTGCACCTGCCGATCACCGGTACGGCGCGCGGGATCCGGCGCGCCACGCACGCGCACGGGGCCGGCGAATCGGGCCTCGGCAAGCTGATCGAACTGCACGCCATCAACGGCGCGGGCGACGTGATGATCACGGTCGCGCTGGCTTCCACGGTGTTCTTCTCGGTGCCCACGGACGAGGCGCGCGGCCGGGTGGCCCTGTACCTGGCGATCACGATGGCCCCCTTCACCCTGCTGGCCCCGGTCATCGGACCGCTCCTGGACCGGCTCCCGCACGGCCGGCGCGCCGCGATGGCCGGCGCGATGCTGACGCGGGCGCTGCTGGCCGTGATGATGTCCGGCGCGGTCGCCACGGGCGGCCTGGAGCTCTATCCGGCTGCGCTGGGCGTCCTGGTCGCCTCGAAGGCCTACGGCGTCGTACGCAGCGCCGTGGTCCCGAGGCTGCTGCCGCCGAAGTTCTCACTCGTCAAGGCGAACTCCCGGGTCACCCTGGCGGGCCTGCTCGCCACGGGCGCCGCCGCGCCGGTCGGGGCCGCACTGCACGCGATCGGACCGCCGTGGCCGCTGTACGGGGCGTGCGCGATCTTCATCTGCGGCACCTTCGCGGCCTTCACGCTCCCGCACAAGGTGGACGAGGCCAAGGGCGAGCGCCGGGCCCGCCTGTCGACCCACGAGGCGCACTCCAAGAGGCCCGGGCTGCGCACGGTCAGCCCGTCGGTGCTGTGCGGGCTGCTGGCCAACGCGTCGATGCGCGGGCTGTCCGGGTTCCTGATCTTCTTCCTGGCCTTCCTGCTGCGCGAGCACCCGCTCGCCGGGCAGAGCGCGGCCGTGTCCCTGGGCATCGTGGGCGTCTCCGCGGGCATCGGGAACGCCTGCGGCACGGCGGTGGGCGCCTGGCTCCGGGCCCGCGCGCCGGAGGCGATCATCGCCGCCGTGCTGTGCCTGACCCTGGGCGTGGCGATCGTGGCGGCCGTCTTCTTCAGCGGGGTGTTCATGGCCTTCCTCGGCGCGACGGCCGGCTTCTGCCAGGCCCTGGCGAAGCTGTCCCTGGACGCGATGATCCAGCGCGACGTCCCCGAGGCCGTGCGCACCTCGGCCTTCGCCCGCTCGGAGACCCTGCTCCAGGTGGCGTGGGTGCTGGGCGGCGCGATCGGCATCGCGCTTCCGCTGAACGGGTCCCTGGGCATGGGCGTCGCGGCCGCGGTGGTCGCCCTCGGCGCCGCCATGGCCCTGCGCGGCCTCCTCGCTTCCCCCCGCCACCACCAGCACCCTTCCTCCCGCCCGCGGGTGGCGTGAAACCCCCTCGCGTTCGCGGCGGCCCGGGCGATCGACGCCGCGCCGCACCCCAGCCGGACCCCGTGCAGCGGCGCAGCCCGGCGGCCAGATAGCCTTCGGCTCATGACCGCACCGCTTTTCTCGGGTAGGGCCCGCCGCAGCGTCGCGGCCCTCGGAGCCGTTTCCGCCGGCCTCCTCCTCCTCTCCGCCTGCGACAAGCCGACACCGCTGGCGACCGTGACGGTCGGCACGTCGTCGGTGTCCGCCGAGGCCGCCTGCCACGACGCCGTGGAACTCTCCTCGGACAAGGTCCAGGAGTGCCTCACGAACAGCAAGGACGCCAAGACCGTCGAGTACGGCCGCGGCGACACCCTGCGCCTCGGTGTCGAGCCCGACGTCGTCGAGGACGGCAAGAAGTGGCAGGCGGTCCTGGACGGACAGCCGATCACCGAGCCCTCCGCGAACACCTACCGCAGCTTCCCGGGCGCCGACATCTTCGCGACCGGCGGCCAGGGCGAGGCCCCGGCCTCGAAGAAGCTGCACATCGTCGAACTCGCCGCCGACGGCAAGCCGCTCTCCGTCTGGGCCTTCAACATCAAGCTGAAGTAGTCGCGTACCCACCGTGCGCGCGCTCATCGTGACCGCGGTGACGGCGGAGGCCGACTCCGTCGTGGCCGGTCTGACCCCTCATCCGGACACCCCCGGCCCTGAGCCGCGCGCCCTGCCCGGCGGCTACCTCATCCGCCGCCGGGACCTGCCCGGGATCGCCCTCGACGTCCTCGTCGGGGGCGTCGGGCCGGCCGCCGCGGCCGCCGCGGCCGCCACCGCCCTGGCGCTCGCCGACTACGGCCTCGTCGTCTCCGCCGGCATCGGCGGCGGGTTCGCGCCCGCCGCCCCCACCGGTTCGCTCGTGGTCGCCGACGCGATCGTCGCCGCCGACCTGGGCGCCGACACGCAGGACGGGTTCCTCTCCGTGGACGCGCTCGGCTTCGGCCGCAGCGTGCACCTGCCGCCCGCCGAGCTCGCCGCCCGCGCCGCCGAGGCGACCGGGGCACTGCTCGCGCCCGTGCTCACCGTCTCCACCGTCACCGGCACCGCCGCGCGCGCCGCCGGGCTCGCCGCCCTGCACCCGCTCGCGGGGGCCGAGGCGATGGAGGGCTTCGGGGTCGCGGAGGCCGCGGCCGCTCACGGGCTGCCCGTACTGGAGATCCGCGCCGTGTCCAACGCCGTCGGGCCGCGCGACCGTGACGCCTGGCGCATCGGGGACGCCCTGGCCGCGCTGGCCGAGGGGTTCCGCGTCCTGGGCCCCGTACTCGCCCACTGGGGAGGACAGCATGAGCAGCACCGCAAGTGAACCGCTCCGCATCGCTTATTCGCCGTGTCCCAACGACACCTTCGTCTTCGACGCCTGGGCGCACGGCCGGATCCCCGGCGCGCCCGCCCTCGACGTCACCTTCGCCGACATCGACATCACCAACGGCATGGCCGAGCGCGGCGAGTCGGACGTGCTGAAGGTGTCGTACGCCGTCCTGCCCTGGGTGCTGGAGGAGTACGCGCTGCTGCCCTGCGGCGGAGCACTGGGACGCGGCTGCGGGCCGCTGGTCCTGACGCGTAAGCCGGGCGTCGACCTGGCCGGCCGGACCGTCGCCGTGCCGAGCGAACGCTCCACCGCCTACCTGCTGTTCCGGCTGTGGGCCGCGGACGTGCTCCCCGCCGGTGTCGGCAAGGTGGTCGTGCTGCCGTTCAACGAGATCATGCCCGCCGTGCGCGACGGCCGGGTGGACGCCGGACTCGTCATCCACGAGGCCCGGTTCACCTATCAGGACTACGGGCTGCACTGCCTGGCCGACATGGGCGAGCACTGGGAGACCACCACCGGCCTGCCGATCCCGCTCGGCGCGATCATCGCCAAGCGCTCGCTGGGCACCGACACGCTGCGCGCGCTGGCCGAGTCCGCCCGTACGTCGGTCCGGATGGCCTGGGATGACCCGGAGGCCTCGCGCCCGTACGTCCGGGCCCACGCGCAGGAGCTGGACCCGGCCGTCGCCGACCAGCACATCGGGCTGTACGTCAACGAGTTCACCGCCGACCTCGGCGACGCGGGCTACGCGGCCGTCCGCGGACTGCTGACGCGGGCCGCCGCAGAGGGTCTTGTTCCGGCCATCGGACCGGACGCGCTGGCCTTCCCGTAGCCCCTGCGGCCGGAACGACCGTGCCCCGCCGACTCGTTCGAGTGGCGGGGCACGGTTGCGCAGGGCGGGATCAGACGTCGAGCTGGTCGGCCACCGCGCGCAGCAGCCCGGCGATCTTCGCGCCGTGCACCTTGTCGGGGTAGCGGCCGCGCTCCAGCATCGGGGTGATGTTCTCCAGCAGGGTCGTGAGGTCCTGCACGATCGAGGCGAGCTCGTCCGGCTTGCGCCGCTGCGCGGCCGCGACCGAGGGCGTCGGGTCCAGCACCGTCACCGAAAGCGCCTGGTCACCGCGCTGCCCGGCCACCACGCCGAACTCGACGCGCTGGCCCGGCTTGAGGGCGTCCACCCCGTCGGGGAGCACCGAAGAGTGGACGAAGACGTCGCCGCCGTCGTCACGGGAGAGGAAGCCGAAGCCCTTCTCACTGTTGAACCACTTGACCTTGCCGGTAGGCACGTCCGTCCTCTGTCCTTGTGCTCGTCGGGTCCGGGGCCGTCACAAACGGCTCCGGATAGCAGTACAGCGGGTCACCGACCCGCCACACCTCCAGGCTAGTGCTCAATGGACGAGTGACAAGACGTTCCCCGGTCCTTCCCGGTGGACCGCTTCGGCCAGGGAACTACCCTGGTGGCGTGACTGTTACTCCTCAGCCCGAGCACGCCGACGACGCGCGCCCCGGTGACGCACTGGTCAAGGCGGGCGGCATCGTCTTCATCGTCGGCGCCGCGGCCACGCTCGCGACGATGGCCCCGCTGTTCCTGGACACCGACCCGTTCCCGTCGTACGCGTGGGCCGTGTGCATGCTCATGGGCGTCGGCTTCGCCATCTCCGCCGCGGGCGTGCTGCGCTCGGCCGCGGCCCAGCGCCGGGCCGCCCGCGCCTCCCAGGCGTAGCGCTACGCCCGCTGCGCGCGGGTGTACTCGGCCAGCCAGGCCGGCAGCTCCGTGAGGTCCGCCAGCACCACGTCGGCGCCGGCCTCCCGCAGCTCGGGCTCCGGGCACGGGCCCGTCGGCACCGTCACCGCCAGCGCGCCGGCCGCGCGTGCGCCCCGTACGTCGCCGACGTGGTCGCCGACGTAGATCTGCGCGCCGTGCTCGCGCAGCGCGCCCGCCTTGGCCTCCGCCCACAGCCAGCCGATGACCGCGTCCGGCTCGATGCCGAGGTGCTGGAGGTGGAGCTTGGCGTTCGGTTCGTGCTTCGCCGTCACCACGATCGCGCGGCCGCCGAGCGCCCGGACGGCCTCGATCGCCTCGCGGGCCCCGGGCATCGCCGGGGTCGGCTCGATGGCGTATGTGGGATAGATCTCCCGGTAGCGGTCCGCCATGGCCGGGACCTCCGCCTGCGGGAACCAGTTCGCGAGCTCCACGTCCAGCGGCGGACCGAGCCGCGTAACGGCTTCGTCGGCATCGATGAACGTACCCGTTTCGGCCGAAAGCGCCTGGTAGGCAGCCTTGATGCCCGGCCGGGAGTCGATGAGGGTCATGTCGAGGTCGAAGCCGACGGTCAGGATCGGGGTGGCGGTGCTCTCGGGGCTCATACCGGCCATTGTGCCGAGCCGGGGACGAAGGACGGGAACGTAGACTTAGCCTCGCCTTACCGGACAGTGAAATTTGGTGACATGTCAGCCCCCGCCCTCGACGGCCCCGGCGCCGACGCCCCCGTACGGCGTGCCCTGACGCCCCGTCCGACCCGCCCGGGCCGGCGCATCGCGTGGCTGGCGGTCGCATCCGCCGCGCTGCTGTGCGCCGTGCTCCTGAGCCTCGCGGTGGGCGCCCGCTCCATCCCGCCCGGCGAGGTCCTCGACGCGCTGCTGCGCGGCGCGGGCGGCCCCGACGCGGAAGTCGTCCGTACGCTGCGCGTCCCGCGCACGCTCATAGCCCTGATGGTCGGCGCGGCCCTGGCACTCGCCGGGACCGCGCTCCAGGGCCTCACCCGCAACCCGATCGCCGACCCCGGCATCCTCGGCATCAGCCAGGGTGCCGGGGTCGCGGTCGTCTGCGCCATCGCCTTCGCCGGCGTGCACACCCTGACCGGGTACGTGTGGTTCGCCTTCGCCGGCGCCGCGGTCGCCTCGGTCGCCGTGTACGCCGTCGCGTCCAGCGGGCGCGGCGGTGCGACGCCGGTGAAGCTGGCGCTGGGCGGGGCCGCGATCAACGCCCTGCTCGTCTCCGTCACCATGGGCGTCCTGACGACCAAGGCCTCGGCCCTGGACGAGTTCCGCTTCTGGCAGGTCGGCTCGGTGGCCGGGCGCGATTTCCGGGTCGTGCACCAGATCTGGCCGTTCCTGCTGGTCGGCGCGGTGCTGGTGGTGTCCGTGGCGCGCGGCCTGGACGCGCTCGCGCTGGGCGAGGACGTGGCGAAGGGGCTCGGCCAGAACATCGCCGCCGTACGCGTGATCGGCGGGCTCGGGGCCACCGTGCTGACCGGCGCCGGGGTCGCGGCCGCCGGGCCGATCGCGTTCATCGGGCTGGCCGTCCCGCACATCGCGCGGGCGGCGGTCGGCGGCGACCACCGCTGGGTGCTGCCGATGGCCGCGCTGACCGGGCCGGTGATGCTGCTGGTCGCCGATGTCATCGGGCGGGTCGTGGTGCCGCCGGGCGAGGTCCCGGCCGGGGTGATGACGGCGCTGATCGGGGTGCCGTTCCTGGTCACGCTGGTGCGGCGGAAGTCGGTGTCGGCGTGAGCACGGTTCCGCACGGCTACGGGCTGCTCCGCGCCCGGCGGGGGTCCTTCCTGCTGCACCGTCGGGCGGCGGCGGTGGCGGTGTCCCTCGGGGCGCTGCTGGCCGCGGTGTGCGTGGTGTACCTGTCGGTGGGCGAGTCCTTCGTCTCCCCCGGCGAGGTCGTCAAGGTGCTGCTCGGGCAGCCGTCCCCCGACGAGCTGGTCGTGGGCACGCTGCGGCTGCCCCGGATGACGGTCGGCCTGCTGGTCGGCCTGGCCTTCGGCATCGCCGGGGCGCTGATCCAGACCGTCGCCCGCAACCCGCTGGCCTCCCCCGACATCATCGGCATCAGCCAGGGCGCGAGCGCGGTCACGGTGGCGGCGCTGACCTTCGGCGTGACCTCGTACTCGGTCCTCCCGTACCTGTCGGTGCTCGGCGGGATCGTCGCGGCCGCCCTCGTGTACGTCTTCGCGTGGCGGGGCGGGCTGCACGCCACGCGCTTCGTGCTCATCGGCATCGGCTTCGCCATCGCCCTGCGGTCGGTGACGACCCTGCTGATGACCAAGGGCGACTACCTGGTGGCGCAGCAGGCGCAGATCTGGATGACCGGATCCCTCAACGGCCGCGGCTGGGACGTCGCGGGCCCGCTGGCGTGGGTGCTGGCGGCGCTGCTGCCGGGGGTGCTGTGGGCGGCGCGGGCGCAGCGCTCGGTCTCCTTGGACGACGACACGGCGACGGCCCTGGGCGTGCGGCTGGGCCGGGTCCGGCTCGGGCTGGTCGCGCTGGGCGTGGTGCTGGCCTCGGTCGCCACGGGCGCGGCCGGGCCGGTGGACTTCGTCGCGCTGCTGGCGCCGCAGATCGCCCGCCGGATGACGCGGACCGCGCAGATCCCGCTGCTGTCCTCGGCGCTGACGGGTGCGGTGATCGTGGTCCTCGGCGATCTGCTGGCGCGCCGGCTGCTGTCCCCGACCGAACTCCCGGTGGGCGTGCTGACGGCCGCCGTCGGGGCCCCGTACCTGATCTGGCTGATCGTACGCAGCCGCACTGGAGGCAAGGCGTGAACACGAGTACCGGCCGCAGCCGGCTGTCCGCGAGCGCGCTGACGCTGGCCTACGAGGACCGGGTGGTCGTGGAGGACCTCGACCTGTCCGTCCCCGACGGGAAGGTGACGGTGATCGTCGGCCCGAACGCCTGCGGCAAGTCGACGACCCTGCGGGCTCTGGGGCGGCTGCTGAAGCCCCGGTCGGGTGCGGTCCTGCTGGACGGGGCGGCGCTGTCCTCGCTGCCGACGCGCAGGATCGCGCAGACGATCGGGCTGCTCCCGCAGTCCCCGGTCGCCCCGGAGGCGATCACGGTCGCGGACCTGGTGGCCCGCGGCCGGCAGCCGCACCAGCACTGGTGGCAGCAGTGGTCGGAGGCGGACGAGCGGGCGGTCGTCGAGGCGATGGCCCGTACGTCGGTGGCGGACCTGGCGGACCGTCCGGTGGACGCGCTGTCGGGCGGGCAGCGCCAGCGGGTGTGGATCGCGATGGCGCTGGCGCAGGACACGGACCTGCTGCTGCTCGACGAGCCGACGACGTTCCTCGACATCGCCCACCAGGTGGAGGTGCTGGACCTGGTCCGGCGCCTCAACCACGACCGCGGGCGCACGGTGGTGGCCGTGCTGCACGACCTGAACCAGGCCGCCCGGTACGCGGACCACCTCGTCGCGATGAAGTCGGGCCGCGTGGTGGCCGAGGGCCCGCCGGCGTCGGTGGTGACGGCGGACCTGGTCCGCGAGGTCTTCGGCCTCGACTCGGTCGTCATCCCGGACCCGGTGACGGGCTCCCCCCTGGTGGTCCCGTCGGCCCCGTGGTCGCCCGCCGGGTAGTTGGCAGCCGGGTACCGGCGGGCGGGCGGCCGGGCAGCCGGGCGGCCCGGCGGCCGATGGGTCAGGCCCGGCGGCGGGAGCGCCACAGGAGGTACAGCGCCGAGGCGACGGCCGCGCCGCGGGCCAGCCACGGCCACATGTCGTGGAAGGCCTCGCCCAGCGCGTCGTCGGCCAGCGCCTCGCCCCAGCGGCCGTTCAGCCGCCCCCACAGCCACACCACCGCACTCGCGAACACCGCCCCGGGCAGCCCGAAGACCACCCACTTCCGCTCGGCCGGCCCCAGCACCCGCGAGGCGTAGGCGAGCAGCCAGCCCGCGGCGAGGAGCAGCCAGTACCCGGTGACCGCGCCCGCCACCAGCGCGACGGCCGCCAGCAGCAGGAACGCGTGCGGCCTGGGCCGCGCCGCCGCGGCGGCCGGCTCCGGTTCGGGGGCGGCGGCCGCGGCCTTCGCACGCCGACGCTCGCGCAAGTACCGTACGAGGCCCTGCCGCTCGGCGGCCCCGCCGGGCTCCGGCTCGGGCGCCGCGCCCGGCTCCGCCGCGTCCTTCGAAGGCGGTTCCTTCCCCGGCGGTTCCTTGAACAGGTCCGGGAACTCCAGCCCGCCCGCGAAGCCCTCGACCTGCGGACCCTCGCCGTACGGCCCCGGGGCGACCCGCCACCAGTCGGGCTCCGCCGTCCCGGAGGCGCCGAGTTCGTCGAGCCCGGCCAGGTGCGGCGGCGCGGGCGCGGTGTCCGCGGGGCGCGGCGGGGGAACCACCGGCCGGCGCCGGCCGCGCTGGGTCGGCACCGCGGGACCGGGCCGGGGCACGGGCCCCTGCGACGCGGCCGCGGCGGACGCCGGCGCCGAGCCCGACCGCGACTCCGGCCGCGCGTTGCCCAGCGTGTCCAGGACCTCCTCCGGCGTACCGATCCGGTCCAGGATCCGGCGTACCGCGGCCGGCGTCTCCGGGTCGTACTTGGCGCGCCGACGGTCGATCTCGTCCCGCAACCCCGCCACCAGCCGCATCCGGTCGCCCGAGGACAGCTGCCGCCGCTGCGCCAAGTCCCCGACCCGGCTCAGATATTCGTAGACCAGATGGTCGCTCTCGATCCCCACGCCCCGGCTCCTCCCGTACCTCCTGAGCCGAAGGTAGCGCGTGCGCCCGTGGAGCTGCCGAGGGCGCAGCGGATACCGTTGGCCGGATGGGGACCGGCCGACGAACCGGCCGACGTGACCAGGAGGCGACGCCCGTGCCTGACCCGAGCACTGCGGGAAGCGCCCCGCGCTCCCTCGCCGAGGCGCTGCGCGCCCGCGACGACGCGGCGCTCGCCGCCCTGCTGCACGCGCGCCCGGACCTGCTGAACCCGGTACCGGGGGACGTGACGCAGCTGGCGACCCGGGCCGGCACCCGTGCCTCGGTCGTCCGGGCGCTGGACCGCCTGGACCGGTTCGCCCTGCAGACGGCCGAGGCCCTCGCGGTCGCCCCGGACCCCTGCCCGTACCCGGTGCTGGAGTCGCTGCTGACGGGCCACCAGGGGTCGTACGCCGGGGAGAGCGCGGCCCGCGCCGCGCTCCCGCGGGCGCTGGGCGTGCTGCGCGACCAGGCCCTCGTCTGGGGTGACGAGGACCGGCTGCGCCTGGTGCGCACCGCCCGCGAGCTCCTCGCCCCGTCGGCCGGGCGGCCCTCCCCCACCGGGCTCGGTCCGACCGTCGCCGAGGCCACCGCCGGGATGTCGCCGACCCGGATCCAGGAGATCGTGGTGGCCGCCGGGCTGCCCGCCACGCACGACGCCGTGTCCGCCGTGACCGCGCTGACCGGGCTGTTCACCGACCCCGCGCGGATGTCGGCGCTGCTCGACGAGGCTCCGGCCGAGGCCCACCAGGTGCTGGGCCGGCTCGTGTGGGGGCCGCCGTACGGGGAGGTGACCCCGAGCCCGACCCCGCCCGTGCGCTGGCTGCGCGACCGGGGGCTGCTGCTGCCCGCCTCGGCGCGGACCGTCGTACTGCCCCGCGAGGTGGCGCTGCACCTGCGCGGCGGGCTCGCCCACCGCACCCCGGAGCCGGTGGCGCCGCAGGTGTCCGCGCACCGCGAGCACCGTCCACAGCTTGTGGACGCGAACGCGGCCGGGCAGGCGCTGGCCGCCCTGTCCACCGTCGAGGAACTGGTGAAGTCCTGGGAGCACGCCGGTCCGCCGGTGCTCCGGGCCGGCGGGCTGTCCGTACGCGATCTGAAGCGGGCGGCGTCGGCCCTGGACACCACCGAGCCGTCGGCGGCGTTCTGGATCGAACTGGCCTACGCGGCCGGGCTGCTGGCCAGCGACGGCGAGGCGGACGAGCGGTACGCGCCCACCCCCGCCTTCGACGACTGGTGCGAACTGCCTCCCGCCGAGCGGTGGTCGGCGCTGGCCGCGGCCTGGCTGCCCGCGACCCGTACCGCCGGGCTCGTCGGCGAGCAGGACAGCAAGGGCCGCACGCTGTCCGTGCTCGGCCCGGAACTGGACCGCTCGGCCGCCCCCGAGGTCCGCAGACGCGTCCTCGAACTCCTCGCCGCGCTCCCCGAGGGCGGCTCCCCGGACCCCGACGCGCTCCAGGGCCGCCTCGCGTGGGAGCGCCCGGTGCGCGGTACGAGCGATCTGCGGGCCCGCCTCGCGCAGTGGGCGCTGACCGAGGCCGAGGTCCTCGGCGTCACCGGCCGGGGCGCGCTCTCCGCGTTCGGGCGCGCGCTGCTGGAGGAGCGCGACCCGGCTCCGCTGCTCGGGCCGATGCTGCCCGAGCCGGTGGACCACGTACTGCTGCAGGCCGACCTGACGGCCGTGGCGCCCGGGCCGCTGCGCCGGCCGCTCGGCGACACGCTGGCCGTGCTGGCCGACGTGGAGTCCAAGGGCGGGGCCACCGTGTACCGCTTCACGCCGGGTTCGGTGCGCCGGGCCCTGGACGCCGGGCGCACCGCCGTCGACCTGCACGCCTTCCTCGCCGAGCACAGCCGCACCCCGGTTCCGCAGCCGCTGTCGTACCTGATCGACGACGTGGCGCGGCGGCACGGGCACCTGCGGGTCGGCGCGGCCTCCTCGTACGTGCGCTGCGACGACGACGGCATGCTGAACGAGATCCTGGCCGACAAGCGGTCCGCCGGGCTGGGGCTGCGCCGCCTCGCCCCGACCGTGCTGGCCTCGCAGGCCGACCCGGGTGCGCTGCTCGACGGGCTGCGGGCGATGGGGTACGCGCCGGCCGCGGAATCCCGTACGGGCGACGTGCTCGTGGCGCGGGCCGACGCGCACCGCACTCCGCGGCGGACGGCCCCCGTACCGGTGCCGGACGGGCCGCCGGTACCGGACGTGACGCTGCTGGGGGCTGCCGTACGGGCCGTACGCGCGGGCGACCTGGCGGCGACGGCCGTGCGCAAGGAACCCGCCGGCGGCAGTGGGGTCCCGGCCCCGGCGCCGGGTGAACTCCCGCGCACCAGCGCGGCGGAGACCCTGGCGACGGTGCAGGCGGCCGCGCTGACCGGCTCGGCGGTGTGGATCGGCTACGTCAACGCCGACGGGGCGGCGAGCCAGCGGGTCATCGCGCCGGTGCGGGTGGAGGGCGGCTTCGTCACCGGGTACGACCACACGGCCGACGAGGTGCGCACGTACCCGCTGCACCGGATCACCGGGGTCGCGGAACTGGCGGAGGACCAGGTCTAGGGCTGTGGCCGGAAGACGTAGCGGTCGAAAAGCGGTGGCGGGCCCGCCCCGGCGGCCCGCACGCTGACCCCATGCACGAGGTACCGAACCGCCAGATCCGCGCCGCCCACACCGCCACCACCGTCACCGTCTACCAGGCGTACGGGCCCCACCTCGGCCTGCCGGCCGCGCGGGACGGCCGCTTCCCGGCGGCCTGGAAGCGGGAGCGGATGACGTGGATCAAGCCGTCGTTCCTGTGGATGATGTACCGCTGCGGCTGGGCGGCGAAGGCCGACCAGGAGACGGTGCTGGCGATCGAGATCACCCGCGCGGGCTTCGACCGGGCGCTGCGCGAGGCCTGCCTGTCGCACTACGAGTCCGGCGTGCACGCCGACGAGGCCGCCTGGAAGGAGTCCCTGCGCGAGGCGCCCGCCCGCGTCCAGTGGGACCCGGAGCGCGACCTGCACCTGAACCCGCTGCCGTACCGCTCGCTCCAGCTGGGCCTGTCCGGGCCGGCCTCGCGCGCGTACGCCGACGAGTGGACGGTCTCCATCCGCGACGTGACGCCCCTGGCCCGGGAGGTCCACGGCCTGATCCGCGCCGGTGAGGACGCGGCGGCGCGCGCCCTGCTGCCGGTGGAGACCCCCTACCCCGCGGGCCCGTTGGCTCACCTGGGGGCGTAGTCGACCCGGTCGGCGTCGAAGGGCCACTCCTCGCGGAGCCAGCGGGACACGGCCTCGTACAGCGGGGCGTCGAGGTGCGCCCGGTCGGCCCGTACCCAGGAGCTGACGTGCACCCGCCCGGGCTCCTCCTTGGCGGGGTAGACGTACAGGCACCCGATGACGTCCGCCTCGCCCTCCAGCACGCTGTACGTGAACCCGCGCCGGTCGGCGAAGTCCCGTGCGTGGCGCACCAGATCGGCCAGGTTCTCCTCGGCGGACATGCCCTCCAGGGGCGGCCAGGACCTCAGGAAGCCGGGCGTGGCCCGGATGTGCGCGATGCTGCCGCTCCAGGCGGCGAGGTCCCGCTCGTTGTGCTCGGGCCCGAGCGGCTCCAGCCGGAAGCCGTCCGCCTCCAGCCCGCCCGGTGCGTCGAACCCGTCCGGCACGAAGCCGGCCCGGTCCGTGGTCGTACCGCTCTCGTCGGTCTCGTCGGTCGCGTTGGTCGCGTTGGTCGCGTTGGTCTCGTCGCTCATGCCGGGACCATAGGCACCGCCCCGCCCGCCCTCCACCGGTTTTCCGGCGGAGCCGCCCGGCACGGAAGCCGCCCCGCCCGCGGGGCGATACGGCAGACTGGAGGTTTGGCCGTCCGCGTCCGGGCGGCCGTATGCAGGAAGGGACGCACGCCAGGTGAATGGGCCACTCATCGTCCAGAGCGACAAAACCCTCCTTCTGGAGGTCGACCACGAGCTCGCCGGAGCCGCGCGGCGGGCCATCGCGCCCTTCGCCGAGCTGGAGCGGGCGCCCGAGCACATCCACACGTACCGGATCACCCCGCTCGGGCTGTGGAACGCGCGGGCGGCCGGGCACGACGCCGAGCAGGTCGTGGACGCGCTCGTCGAGTTCTCCCGCTACCCGGTCCCGCACGCGCTGCTCGTCGACGTCGCCGAGACCATGGCGCGCTACGGCCGTCTCACCCTGTCCAAGCACCCCGTGCACGGGCTCGTGCTGACCAGCACCGACCGGCCGGTGCTGGAGGAGATCCTGCGGTCCAAGCGGATCACCCCGCTCGTCGGCGCCCGGCTCGACGCCGACACCGTGGCCGTGCACCCCTCCGAGCGCGGGCAGATCAAGCAGACGCTGCTCAAGCTGGGCTGGCCGGCCGAGGACCTCGCCGGGTACGTCGACGGCGAGGCGCACCCGATCGATCTGGCCGAGGACGGCTGGGCGCTGCGGCCGTACCAGCAGCAGGCCGTCGAGGGGTTCTGGCACGGCGGCTCGGGCGTGGTCGTACTGCCCTGCGGCGCCGGCAAGACGCTGGTCGGCGCGGGCGCCATGGCGATGGCCAAGGCGACCACGCTGATCCTGGTCACGAACACCGTGTCGGCCCGCCAGTGGAAGCACGAACTGGTCAAGCGGACCTCGCTGACGGAGGAGGAGATCGGCGAGTACTCCGGCACCCGCAAGGAGATCCGGCCCGTCACGATCGCCACGTACCAGGTCCTGACGACGAAGCGGAAGGGTGTCTACCCGCACCTGGAGCTGTTCGACTCCCGGGACTGGGGCCTGATCGTCTACGACGAGGTGCACCTGCTGCCGGCGCCGGTGTTCAAGTTCACCGCCGATCTCCAGGCCCGGCGGCGGCTCGGTCTGACCGCGACGCTGGTGCGTGAGGACGGCCGCGAGTCGGACGTCTTCTCGCTGATCGGGCCGAAGCGGTTCGACGCCCCGTGGAAGGAGATCGAGGCGCAGGGCTACATCGCGCCCGCCGACTGCGTGGAGGTCCGCGTGAACCTCACCGAGTCGGAGCGGCTCGCGTACGCGACCGCGGAGACGGAGGAGAAGTACCGGTTCTGCGCGACGACGGCGACGAAGCGGAAGGTGACCGAGGCGCTGGTGCGCAAGCACCAGGGCGAGCAGACGCTGGTCATCGGGCAGTACATCGACCAGCTCGACGAGCTCGGCGAACACCTGGACGCGCCGGTCATCAAGGGCGAGACGTCCAACGCGCAGCGCGAGAAGCTCTTCAACGCCTTCCGAGAGGGCGAGATCAGCGTGCTGGTCGTGTCGAAGGTCGCGAACTTCTCCATCGACCTGCCCGAGGCCACGGTCGCCATCCAGGTGTCCGGCACCTTCGGCTCCCGCCAGGAGGAGGCACAGCGGCTGGGCCGCGTGCTGCGTCCGAAGGCGGACGGCCACGAGGCGCGGTTCTACTCGGTCGTCGCGCGCGACACGATCGACCAGGACTTCGCGGCGCACCGCCAGCGCTTCCTGGCCGAACAGGGCTACGCCTACCGGATCATGGACGCGGACGAGCTGCTGGCGAGCGACTGACGGTCACGGCGGCCGAGGACTACGCTTGCCGCATGGCGCACCAGGAGATCTACGAAGTCCTCTTCACCGAGTCGGCGGGTCGCGATCGTGACCGGCTGGAACCCGTGCGCCGCGCCTCCTTCGACAAGGCGCTCGAAATCCTGGCCCGTGATCCGTACACCGAGCTGTCTCGGCCGATAGGAGCGGGCGAGCAGGACCGCGAGATCCGGCTCACGTCACAGATCGTGGCCGAGTACGTGGTGTCGCGCGGGCGTCTGCTGCTCGTGGTCCTGCGGGTCTTCGGCGACGCGGACACCCTCCTCCCGGAGGGGTGACCTCGGCGCCGGGACGCCCGGGAGGGCGGCGCCTTCGGTGCCGCCGCGGCGGCGGCGCGGGGTCCGGGCGAGCAGGGCCGTGAGCAGGGGGACGGACCAGACCCACAGGTGCGGCCAGTCCAGCAGCAGGGCCCGCCCGGTTGCGGGCAGGTGCCGGGACCAGAACTCGGCGGAGGCCTGCGGGAGGACCAGCAGGCCGAGCAGTCCGGTGCCGGCGAAGGCGCCCAGGGCGGTGAGGCCGGCCCGGATGCGGCCGGTCATCAGCAGGTACGGGATGAGGACCGCCGGGGTCAGGGTGATCCCGGCGGCGGTGCCCAGGGCGAAGCCCTTGCCGAGGGCGGCGGTGGGTCGGCGCAGGTCCCACAGGACCAGGCAGGCGAGCGCCAGGCTGATCTGCCCGGACAGCGGGGTCTGGAACACGGGCTCCAGCCACAGCCCGGCGAGGGTGGCGGCCAGGACGGGGCCCGGCCGGGCCCGGAGTCCCGCGAGGCGGCAGGACAGCAGGATCAGCAGGGCGAGCAGGCCGGCGTTGCCGAGGACGAGGACGGCCTTCAATAGGCCGAGCGGCAGCCAGGCGGCCGGCGTGAAGAGGATCGCCGCGAAGGGCGGGTACGCGGCGGGCGGGCGCCATTCGGCGGCGGAGAAGCCGTGGACGAGGGCGTCGGCCATCGGGATGCGCGGGAGGACGTAGAGCACGCCCAGGGCGAGCAGCGAGCCCGTGACCAGCGCACCGGCGAGAGGCGACGGCGAGCGGCTGGGGTCGGGGCTCCGGGTCACGGCGTGACCTTAGTGGATCAACGGCGTCCCCTTGTCGGGGTCAGCCGGTATCAGGCCACCGCGCGCGGGGCGGCGGCCGCGGGTCAGCGGCGTATGACGCCGGCGTCCTCGGCGTACTCGCCCAGGACGACGACGCTCACGGCGGTCGCGGCGAAGACCCGGGCGGCGTGCAGGACGCTGCCGACGCGGTGGCGCGGGCGGTGGTCGGAGGTGGCGGTCGCGCCTCTCGCGTGGCGACCCTGGACCGGGGTGAAGGTTGCGGTGCTCATGTATCCATGGTGCGTTTCCGCGGCGCCCCGCGCATCGCTCTGGGGAGGGAATCCGCGGCCCTCCCGGGTAGTACTCCGGGACCATGACGGCCCCTAGGGTCTCTGCCCCAGGTCTGACACTCCCAGGTATGACCCCCGTACGGGTGCCTGTGGGCGCGGGACTTCCGGCCCGGTAATCCATTCGCGCGCCGCCGCCCCGGTGACTACAATCTCCGCTCTTGCCGCCTCCCGTTCGCCTCACCGGGGAGAGCCGCCCACCGGCCGGAAACCGGCGGGCATGTTCCGTACCGATCGCCGTACGCGCCGCAGTGCGCCGTACCGATCACACAGACGATCAGCAGGAGGCAGTTCCGTGCCCGCGCACGCCCACGTCACCGATCCCGCCGCCGCCCCGGACAACGACCCCCTGGGCCGCGAGCGGGCGCACCTGTCCGCCTCGCGCTCCGCGCTGCGCGCCATGCGCGAGGACGTCGAGGCCCTCGACATCCGCGACGTCACCGCGAACTGGGTCAACGCGATCGTCCTCCAGGCCCAGATCGACGACCGCATCAAGGCGCTCGCCGACCTCGCCCACACCCCGCTCTTCTTCGGCCGCCTCGACTACCTCCACGCGCCGGGCGCGGAGCTCGCCGAGGGCGCCGAGGGCGAGCACCCGCTGCCGGAGGCAGCTAATGGGCCGCTGTATGGGCCGCTGTACATCGGCCGCCGGCACGTCCACGACGCCGACGGCGACCCGATGGTGATCGACTGGCGCGCGCCCGTCTCCCAGCCGTTCTACCGGGCCTCCAAGACCGACCCGCAGGACGTCTCGCTGCGCCGCCGCTTCGGCTACACGGGCGGCGAGCTGACGGCGTACGAGGACGAGCACCTCTCGGACCCCTCCGAGGCGGCCGCCGTCAGCAAGCTGCTCCAGCAGGAGATCGAGCGGCCGCGCGTGGGCCCGATGCGCGACATCGTGGCGACGATCCAGCCCGAGCAGGACGAGATCGTCCGCTCCGGCCTGTCCGGGTCCGTCTGCGTCCAGGGCGGCCCCGGCACCGGGAAGACGGCGGTCGGCCTGCACCGCGTCGCGTACCTGCTCTACGCGCACCGCGACCGCCTCGCCCGCACGGGCACGCTGGTCATCGGGCCGAACCGTTCCTTCCTGCACTACATCGAGCAGGTCCTGCCCGCGCTCGGCGAGCTGGAGGTCAAGCAGGCCACCGTCGACGACCTGGTCGCGCGCGCGGGCCTGGAGGTCCGCGGCACCGACGCGGCCGCGACCGCCGTGGTCAAGGGCGACGCCCGGATGGCGCAGGTGCTGCGCCGCGCGGTCCGCTCGCACGTCACCCTGCCCGTCGAACCGCTGATGGTGGTCCGCGGCTCGCGCCGCTGGCGGGTGCCGGCGTACGAGCTGGAGGAGATCGTCGCCGAGCTCCAGAACCGCGACATCCGCTACGGCGCCGCGCGCGACGCGCTGCCGCAGCGGATCGCGCACGCGGTCCTCGTACGGATGGAGCAGGCGGGCGAGGCCCCGGACGACCGCGTGCAGGACGCGGTGGCGCGCAGCGCCGCGGTCAAGGCGGTCGTCAAGGAGGTCTGGCCGCCGGTGGAGCCGGCGAAGCTGGTGCTGCGGCTGCTGGCGGACCCGGAGTTCCTGGCGGCGCACGCGCAGGGGGTGCTGTCCGAGGACGAGCAGAAGCTGCTGCTGTGGGATAAGCCGGCGCGCAGCGTGAAGTCGGCGAAGTGGTCGGCGGCGGACCTGGTGCTGATCGACGAGGCGGCGGACCTGGTGGAGCGGACGCATTCGCTCGGCCACGTCGTCCTCGACGAGGCGCAGGACCTGTCGCCGATGCAGTACCGGGCGGTGGGGCGACGCTGCACGACGGGTTCGGCGACGGTGCTGGGCGACCTCGCGCAGGGCACCACCCCGTGGGCCACGCGCAGTTGGGACGAGGCGCTGACGCACCTGGGCAAGCCGGAGGCGGTGCTGGAGGAGCTGACGGCCGGTTTCCGCGTGCCGCGCGAGGTCATCGCGTACGCGTCCCGGCTGCTGCCGGCGATTTCCCCGGGTCTGGCCCCGGTCTCCTCGGTCCGTGAGACCCCGGGCTCGCTCGTCGTCTCGCCGGTCGCGGAGGCGGGGGACCTGACGGCCGCGGCGCTGGAGGCCTGCCGGGCCTCGCTCGCGCACGAGGGCTCGATCGGGCTGATCGCGGCGGACGCGCGGATCCCGGTGCTGGCCGAGGCGCTGGTGGCGGCGGGCGTGCCGTACCTGGAGCCGGGCGAGGAGACGACGGCGCAGTCGCGGCTGACGCTGGTGCCGGCCTCGCTGGCGAAGGGTCTGGAGTACGACTACGTCGTACTGGACGAGCCGTCGGCGATCGTGGACGGCGAGCCCGACGAACGCACCGGGCTGCGCCGCCTGTACGTGTGCCTGACCCGAGCCGTCTCGGGCCTGACCCTGCTCCACGCGGCCGCCCTCCCGCCGGCCCTGGCCTGACGGCCCCGCCGCGGGGCTTCCCGGTGCTCCGCCCCGGACCCCGCGCCTCGAAGGCTCCGCCGCAGAACCAGCCCCGCCGGCGTTTGAGGCGCGGGGGTCCGGGGGCTGACCCCCGGCAGTGGCGCCGCGCCCGGCCGGTACAGGCGAGGGTCCGGGGCGGAAGCCCCGCCGGCTCAGGCCAGGGCCGCGCGCCAGTCCGCGACGGCGGCGGCCGAGACGGGGTGGTCCCAGCCGGAGGGGCGGGCCGCGCTGCCGATGTGGAAGGCGTCGATGCCCGCCCCGCGCAGCTCCGGCAGGTGGGCGAGGGTCAGGCCGCCGCCGACCAGGATGCTCGCCCCGTAGCCCGGCTCACCGCTGCGCGCCGCCTCCGCGAGCAGCACCGGCAGACCCGCGTCGACGCCCGCCGCGGCGCCGGCCGTCAGGTAGGTGTCCAGTCCGGGCACGTCCGCGAGGGCCTTGCGCAGCTGGTCCCGGTCCGCGGCGCGGTCGATGGCCCGGTGGAAGGTCCAGCGGCAGCCGGCCAGCTCCGCCACGAGGGCCTCGACGGCGGTGAGGTCGGGGCTGCCGTCCGGGTTCAGGAAGCCGAGGACGAACTCCTCGGCCCCCTCCGCGTGCAGCGCCCGCGCCTCCGCGACCAGCAGCTCCAGGTCCGCGGCGGAGCCCGCCGAGAAGCCGTCGGCCTTGCGGAGCATCACGCGCAGGGGGATGTCGACCGCCGCCCGGATCGCCGCGAAGGTCTCGCGCGGCGGGGTGAGCCCGTCGGCGGCCATGTCGGCTACCAGTTCGAGGCGGTCGGCCCCACCGGCCTGGGCCGCGATCGCGTCCTCAGCGTCGAGGGCGATCACCTCCAGGAGCGCACGGTTGCTCATGTCATCCCATCCTTCGGAATCTGCTCGTCTGGCCGGTACCGGCCACTACCGGCCGGTTTGGAAAATAGGTCTAGTCCAATGCCAGGGTACGGGCCTTCGCCCGCGCTTCACCAGCACAATCACGCCACCCCCACAATGTGCCCATGGACACCGACCCCGCGCACACCGACACCGCGCCGCTCCGCGCCCGCTGGCACGCGACCGCGTCCGCCGCGGGCGCCGACCGCGAACCCGCGCCCTACGCCGACCGGCTCCTGACCGCCTGGGCAGAGCCGCAGCGCAAGTACCACACCACCGCGCACCTGGCCGACGTACTCGCACGGATCGACGTACTGGCGGGCCACGCCGCGGACCCCGCCGCCGTGGAGCTCGCGGCCTGGTTCCACGACGCCGTCTACCGCCCCGACCGCTCCGAGAACGAGGAGCGCAGCGCGGCCCTGGCCGAGCGCGCCCTGCCCGAGCTCGGCGTCGACGCCGCCCGCACCGCCGAGGTGGCCCGGCTGGTGCGGCTCACCGTCACCCACGACCCCGCCCCGGGCGACACCGACGGCGAGGTGCTCTGCGACGCGGACCTGGCCGTCCTGGCCGGCGCCCCGGACGCGTACGCGGCGTACGTCGCGGCCGTGCGCGCCGAGTACGGTTTCGTCCCCGACGAAGCCTTCTGCGCCGGACGCGCCGCCGTGCTGCGCCAGCTGCTCGCCCTGCCGCGCCTCTTCCGCACCCCGTACGGCGCCGCGCACTGGGAGGCCCCGGCCCGCGCGAACCTCGCCGCGGAGCTCGGACGGCTCACGGAACCCGCGGATCGGGATTCGCCGGAAATGTGATCGCTTCCGCGGCGGTTGGTGAGAGTCGTGCCCACAGCAGCCGAACGCCCCCGCATGCCCGTCGCCGTCTACATCCTCGGCCTGTCCGTCTTCGCGCTCGGGACCAGCGAATTCATGCTCTCCGGGCTCCTGCCGCCCATCGCCGAGGACATGGACGTCACCATTCCGCAGGCGGGCCTGCTGATATCCGCCTTCGCGATCGGCATGGTCATCGGCGCCCCCCTGCTGGCCGTGGCCACGCTGCGGCTACCGCGCCGCACCACGCTCGTCTCGCTCATCGGCCTCTTCGGCCTCGGCCAGGTCGCGGGCGCGCTGGCCCCCTCGTACGAGCTGCTCTTCGCCTCCCGCATCGTCTCCGCGCTCGCCTGCGCCGGCTTCTGGGCCGTCGGCGCGGCCGTCGCGATCGCGATGGTCGAGCAGCACCAGCGGGCCCGGGCCATGGCCGTCATGATCGGCGGCCTCTCCATCGCCAACGTCCTCGGCGTCCCCGCCGGCGCCTTCCTCGGCGAGCACCTCGGCTGGCGCTCCGCGTTCTGGTCGGTCGGCGCGGCCTCCGCGGTGGCGCTCGTCGGCATCCTCGCGCTGATCCCGAGGATCCCGCTGCCCGCCGAGAAGCCGACGCTCTCGCGGGAGCTGCGGATCTACCGGGACCGCCAGGTGTGGCTGTCCATCGGCGTCACCGCACTGGCCGCGGGCGGCGTGTTCTGCGCCTTCAGCTACCTGTCGCCGCTGATCACCGACGTGGCCGGGCTGGACTCGAAGTGGGTCCCGTGGATCCTCGGCCTGTTCGGGATCGGGGCGCTGGTCGGCACCACCGTCGGCGGCCGGGTCGCGGACGCGCACCTGTTCGGCGTGATGCTGTGGGGCATCACCGCCTCGACCGTCTTCCTGACGGCGCTCGCCCTGCTGGCGTCGACCGCGGCCGCGGCGGTCGCCCTCTCGTTCCTGATCGGGTTCTCGGCGTTCTTCACCGCCCCGGCGCTGAACGCCCGCATGTTCAACGTCGCGGGCGCCGCCCCCACCCTGGCCGGCGCCACCACGACGGCCGCCTTCAACCTCGGCAACACCGGCGGCCCCTGGCTCGGCGGCACCGTCATCGACGCGGGCCACGGCTTCGCGGCCACGGCCTGGGCCGGCGCCGCCATGACCGTCACCGCCATCGCCCTCGGCGTCGTGGCCCTGCGCCTGGACCGCCGTACGCCCGCCCGCACGCGCATCGTGGCCGCCTCGCCGACGGCCCGCGCGGACGCGGCCGAGAAGGTCTAGCTAGGCGTACGGCGCCGGGGCGGGCGGCCGCGCCTCAGCGGCAGAGCTCGTCGAGGTCCTCCTCGAAGGTCGCGAACTCCGCCTGCGCCTGCGCGACGATCTCGCGCGCGGACCGGCGCGGGGTGGTCGCGTGCCGCTCGGCGATCTCGGCCAGGGCGGCGTCCGGACGCGCCTCGCGCTCCGAGTACAAGGCGGCCTCCCTCGGCCCGAAACCGTCGGCCAGCACCCACAGGAAGTCGGACAGGTCCCCGGCCACCACCCCGACCTCGCCCTCCGAGCCCATGAACACCACGGGCTGCCCGACGAGGGGGCGACCCGGCCGGACGCACCAGATGGCGGCGACGCCGCCGGAGCCGTCCTCGCCGAAGACCCGGTACGCACCGCCGTCGAGCTCGTGGTTCGCCGTCCAGGCGCGCAGCCAGTCGGTGGTCTCCTCGGCGGATCCGAAGGCCGCGTAAGGCATGAATGCGACGCCCTCGCCCTCGTCGCCGTAGTCGAACTCGACCCGGGACACCTCGGTCAGGGCATGCGGAAAGCGGCGGTCCTCGCCGGTGGTCTCGATCACCGGGGAAGGCTAACGGGGCCCACTGACACGGCAGGATCCGAAGGGGACGGCCTACGCCGGGCGGCCCTTCGGGCGGCGCAGACCGGCCGCGGTGAGGCGGCGGACCAGTTCCTTGCTGCCGATCTCCACCGCGCCCGCGCCCACCGCGTCCGCGTACCGGTGGGACGGCACGTCGTAGTGGTCCCGCTCGAAGGCCCGCGGCGGACAGCCGATGGACTCGGCGAAGGCGTGCAACTCCTCGTACGAGACGTCGCTGACCAGGTGCGACCACAGGCGGCCGTGCCCGGGCCAGGTCGGCGGGTCGATGTAGAGCGTCACCGGCGGCTCACCGGCCGCCGGTGTGGAAAACGGGTCCGAGGCTGCCGACCGCGGCCACCTTCACTCCCGCCTCCGAGCACACCCAGTGCGGGTCGGGGCCCAGCTCCGGCTCGACGTCGAGCGCGTGCGGGTCACCGTGCGAGCAGACCGGGCACAGCGGCCAGCGGCCGTACTTCTCCAACAGCGCGTCCTGCACGTCCTGGGCGACGAGTCCGGGAAGGTAGTCGACCCCCTCCGGCCACTGCTCCACCCACCAGCGGCGGTGCGTGACCGAGTCCTCGACGAGGGAGACGACATCGGCATCGGCGACCTCGCCCGCGGCGAGATCGGCGAGCACCAGAGCACGGGCGACGTGCAGCGCCTGTTCCAGGGGGGTCGCGTGGTCCATGGGCCCATTGTGGACCCGCGGAGGCCCGGTGACGAAGGTCCTCTTTCCGGGGGCCCAATGGCGCCTTGACCCCCACCTCCCCTGAAAATAGATTTCAAGGGTGAGTGAGAATGCGAAAGAAACTTTCAGCCCCGGCCAGGCGCCACCGGCCCCGCCGGCCCACGCCCTCCGCGCCCGCGTGCGCAGCCTCGCCCCCTCCATGACCCGCTCCATGCAGGCCGTCGCCGAAGCCGTCGCCTCCGACCCCGCGGGCTGCTCACGGCTCACCGTCACCGCCCTGGCCGAGCACACCGGCACCAGCGAGGCCACCGTCGTCCGCACCGCCCGCCTCCTCGGCTACCCCGGCTACCGCGACCTGCGCCTGGCCCTCGCCGCGCTCGCGGCCCAGCAGGAGACCGGCGCGGCGCCCGCAGTCACCGTCGACATAGCCGTCGACGACCCGATCGCGGACGTCGTCGCCAAACTGGCCCAGGAGGAGGCGCAGACCCTCGCCGACACCGCCGCCGCCCTCGACCTGGCCCAGCTCTCCGCCGCCGTCACCGCGCTCGCCACCGCCCGCCGCATCGACATCTACGGCGTCGGCGCCTCCGCCCTCGTCGGCCAGGACCTCGCCCAGAAGCTGCTGCGGATCGGCCTGATCGCCCACGCCCACAGCGACCCCCACCTGGCCGTCACCAACGCCGTCCTGCTGCGCCCCGGCGACGTGGCCGTCGCGATCACCCACTCCGGCTCGACCGGCGACGTCATCGAGCCGCTCCGCACCGCCTTCGAGCACGGCGCCACGACCATCGCCGTCACCGGCCGCCCGAACGCCCCGGTCGCGCACCACGCCGAGCTGGTGCTGACCACCTCCGCGGCCCGCGAGACCCAGCTGCGCCCGGCGGCCATGTCCAGCCGCACCAGCCAACTGCTCGTCGTCGACTGCCTGTTCGTCGGCGTCGCGCAGCAGACGTACGAGACCGCCGCGCCCGCGCTCGCGGCCTCGTACGAGGCGCTCGCCCACCGCCACCGCAGCACCACCCGCCAGGAGCCCCGCACATGACCGCGTACGCCGAACTCCGCGCCCAGCTCGAAACGCTCACCACCGAGGCCTTCCGCCCCGAGCTGGCCGAGATCGACCGGCTGTCGACCCTTGAGATCGCCCGCCTCATGAACGCCGAGGACGCCACCGTCCCGGCCGCCGTCGCCGGGGAGCTGCCGCGCATCGCCGCCGCCGTCGACGCCATCGCGGCGCGCATGGCCCGGGGCGGCCGCCTGGTCTACGCGGGCGCCGGTACCGCCGGGCGGATGGGCGTACTGGACGCCAGCGAGTGCCCGCCCACCTTCAACACCGACCCGGCCGAGGTCGTCGGCCTGATCGCGGGCGGCCCCTCCGCCATGGTCAAGGCCGTCGAAGGTGCCGAGGACTCCCGGGAGCTGGCCGCCGAGGACCTCACCGCGCTGCGGCTGACCGCCGAGGACACCGTCATCGGGATCTCCGCCTCCGGCCGCACCCCGTACGCGATCGGCGCCGTCGAGTTCGCCCGCACGCGCGGCGCTCTCACCGTCGGCCTGTCCTGCAACGCCGGCTCCGCACTCGCGGCGGCCGCCGAGCACGGCATCGAGGTGGTCGTCGGCCCCGAACTCCTCACCGGATCCACCCGCCTGAAGGCCGGCACCGCGCAGAAGCTCGTGCTCAACCTCATCTCGACGGTCACGATGATCCGCCTCGGCAAGACCTACGGGAACCTGATGGTCGACATGCGCTCCTCCAACGAGAAGCTGCGCGCCCGCGCCCGCCGCATCGTGGCGCTGGCCACCGGCGCACCCGACACGGAGATCGAGGCGGCGCTCACCGCCACCGGCGGCGAGGTCAAGGACGCCATCCTCGTCGTCCTCGGCGGGGTCGACGGTCCGAAGGCCGCCGAACTGCTCGCCGCCTCGTCCGGCCACCTCCGCGCGGCCCTCGCCGAGACCCGGGCCCAGACCCAGACCCAGACCCCCCAGCCCCAGACGCAGCCCCAGACGCAGCCCCAGCCCCAGACCCAGACCCAGACCCGCTGACCTGACCTCCTCCACGACAGCAAGGCGACCACCACCATGTCCACTGACAAGAACCGCGCCACAGCCGCCGCGATCCTTCCTCTGGTCGGCGGCCCGGACAACATCACCTCCATCGCGCACTGCATGACGCGCCTGCGCATCGGCCTGCGGGACCGCTCGCTCGTCCAGGACGAGGCGCTGAAGGCGCTCCCGGCGGTCATGGGCGTGGTCGACGACGACACCTACCAGATCGTGCTGGGCCCGGGCACCGTCGCCCGCGTCACGCCCGAGTTCGAGGCGCTGGTCGAGGAGGGCCGCTCGGCGGCGCCCGCGCACGCCGTGACCGCGGACGGGCTGAAGGACCGGGGCGCGGCGCTGAAGGAGGCCCAGAAGGAGCGCAACTCCACCCCCTTCAAGCTGTTCCTGCGCCGCATCGCGAACATCTTCGTCCCGCTGATCCCGGCGCTCATCGGCTGCGGCGTCATCGCCGGCCTGAACGGCGTACTGACCAACACGGGCTGGCTGCCGGCGGTGGTCCCCGCGCTCGCCGCGATGGCCTCCGGCTTCATGTCGCTGATCGCGGTGTTCGTCGGCTACAACACGGCCAAGGAGTTCGGCGGTACGGCGATCCTCGGCGGCGCGGTCGCCGCGATCATCGTCTTCCCGGGCGTCGCGAAGATCACCGCCTTCGGCCTGGAGCTGAAGCCCGGCCAGGGCGGCGTACTGGGCGCGCTGGGGGCCGCCCTGCTCGCCGTGTACGTGGAGAAGTGGTGCCGCCGCTGGGTCCCGGAGGCCCTGGACGTCCTGATCACCCCCACCCTCACGGTCCTGGTCTCGGGCCTGGTCACCATCTTCGGCCTCATGTTCATCGCCGGCGAGGCCTCCACCGCCATCGGTACGTTCGCCAACTGGCTCCTCGCCACCGGCGGCGCCTTCGCCGGGCTGATCCTGGGCGGCCTCTTCCTGCCGCTGGTCATGCTCGGCCTGCACCAGGCCCTGATCCCGATCCACACCACCCTCATCGAGCAGTCCGGGTACACGGTCCTGCTCCCCATCCTCGCCATGGCGGGCGCCGGCCAGGTCGGCGCGGCCATCGCGGTCTACTACCGCCTGCCGCGCAACCGCTCCCTGCGCACGACCATCAAGTCCGCGCTCCCGGTGGGCTTCCTGGGCGTCGGCGAACCGCTGATCTACGGCGTCTCGCTGCCGCTGGGCCGCCCCTTCGTCACCGCCTGCGTGGGCGGTGCGGCGGGCGGGGCCTTCGTCGGGCTCTTCAACCAGCTCGGTGTCGCCTTCGGATCCACCGCCATCGGGCCCTCGGGCTGGGCCCTCTTCCCGCTGCTGGACGGCAGGGCGGGCATGGGCTCCACCCTCGCGATCTACGCGGGCGGCCTCGCGGTCGGCTACCTGGTGGGCTTCGTGGCGACCTACTTCTTCGGCTTCACGCGGGAGATGCTGGCGGAGCTCAACACGGACCCGGACCCCACGCCGACGACCCCCGCCACCGAGCCCTCGCCGGAGCCGGCCCTCGCGTAGGCGGCCCTCGCGCAGGCCGCCGCCGGATGTCGAGAACGGGCGGCCCGTTCGACGAAGAGATGACAGCGCGCCCCCGCGGGCGCGGCAGACCCGGGCCCGGACAGGACACCGCCATGCGCACCAACGGCAAACTCGGCAAGCTGATCCACTTCGTGCACCAGTCCCTCGACGGATTCATCGAGGGCCCCACGGCGAGTTCGACTGGCCGGTGATGGGACCGGAGCTCTCCGCCTACTCGCAGGAGCTGACCGGCGGCGACAAGGTGTTCCTGTACGGCCGCGTGGTCTGGGAGATGATGGCGGGCTACTGGCCGCAGGCGGAGCAGCACTCGACGCACGAGCACGACCTGGCCTTCGCCCCGATCTGGCGCGCGGCGCCCAAGATCGTGGTCTCCCGCACCCTGGAGAAGGCCGACTGGAACACCCGGGTGATCGGCGAGGACGTGGTCGAGGAGCTGACCGCGCTCAAGGAGTCCGGCGTGACGCTGCTGCTGTTCGGCGGGTCCGCGCTGGCCGCCCACCTCACCGCGCACGGCCTGATCGACGAGTACCGCATCTTCGTCCACCCCGTGGTCCTGGGCGGCGGCAAGCCGGTGTTCCGGGCCCGGGCCGACCGCTTCGGCCTGGAACTCGTCGAGTCCCGGACCTTCGACTCCCAGGTGGTCCTCCTGCGACACCGCCGCACCACGCCCCCGACGCCCCCCGGTCCCAGACCCTCCTGACCCGCTTCCGCACCGCCGGCTCGCCCGGGTGACGCCCTCCGTGGTCCCGCCCGGGCGGGATGCTCCGTTCCCGTCCGGGAACTCCATGCCGCCGGCATGAGCCGATCGGGGCGGGCGGCGGCACGTTGGCTCATTGATGCCGTGGACGGCGGGCTTCCTCCGCCCGGGGGACGGGACTTCGCGTCGCGGGCGCGCCGCGGCCTGGCCCGACGCGCGCGGGGCGGGTCAAGAGGGCCTCTGTCCGGTACGGACCTGGATGGGCCGCGAAACGTGCCATAGCGTGGCGTCGCCCCACAAAAACCGGGGCTTTCGTGACGAGAAGGGAACACGATTCCTATGCGCACGAGCACGAGGTTCGCCGTGGCCCTGGCGGCCGGCACCCTCGCCGTCTTCGGCCTCTCCGGCACCTCCTCCGCCCAGTCCACCCTCGACGCCACCATCGCCACCCAGGCCGACCAGGCCGGTCTGAGCAGCAGCGAAGTGGCCGATCTGCAGAAGCAGATCGACAAGCAGCTGGCCCTGACGCCGGGTGGCAAGCGGATCAGCCTCAACCAGGCCTCCTGGCGCGACGGGAAGGCCGTCATGACCTGGCCGCTGCCCGGCGAGACGAAGGCGCGGGCCGTGAACGAGCCCGCCGCCGCCCTCGGTTCGCCGAACTGCAACTACGCCTGGACCTGCCTCTACCAGCACTCCAACTTCGACGGCCGCCGGCTGACGTGGTCGGACTGCAACTTCGAGAACCTCGCCAACTGGGGGTTCAACGACCAGACCTCGTCCTGGCACAACAACCAGACCAGGGGGACGGTGACCACCGTCTACAACTGGACCGGCAGTTCCTGGGAGCAGCTGTGGTCCGCGGCCGCCCCGTCTTCGAGTTCCTACGTCGGCAACTGGGCCAACGACAAGGCGGACGGCCTGTGGGTCTGCTGACCCGCACCCTCACCCGTAACGCGCACCACTAGCCCAGCTACGCCGGGGCCCGGACCGTCGTACGGACCGGGTCCCAGCACTGGACGCCCTTCAGGTCCGGCATCCGGTCGCGGGTGAACACCGGCTCCAGGCCCGCGCGGCGCTGCGCGAGGTAGTCGTCCAGCAGCCGGAAGGCGATGGCCGACAGCGGCAGGATCGCCAGGAGGTTGACCAGGGCCATGAAGCCCATGAACACGTCGGCCACGTTCCAGACGACCGACACCGAGCCCAGCGAGCCCAGCACGACCGCCGACAGGACCAGCACCCGGTAGCCGGGCAGGACCCACCGCTTGCGGGTGATGAACTGGATGTTCGTCTCGCCGTAGTAGTAGTTCCCGATCATGCTGCTGAAGGCGAGCATGAAGACGACCACCGTCAGCACGTGGCCCGCCCAGCCGCCCAGCGTGTCGCTCAGCGCGGTCTGCGTGAGGTCCGCGCCCTGCCGGCCCGAGAGCTCCGGGTTGGTCACCAGGACGATGAAGGCCGTCATCGTGCACACGAGCATCGTGTCGAAGAAGACGCCCAGGGACTGTACGAGGCCCTGCTTGACCGGGTGCGAGACCTCGGCCGCCGCGCCCGCGTTCGGAGCCGAGCCGAGGCCGGCCTCGTTGGAGAACATGCCGCGCCTGATGCCCTGCTGGATCGCCGCCCCGATCCCGCCGGCCGCCAGCTCGCGCAGCCCGAAGGCGCCGCCGACGATGTCGGCGAGGACCCGCGGGAACTCCGTGATGTTGAGGAGGACCACCGCCGCGCCCAGCAGCAGGTAGACCACGGCCATCACCGGGACCAGCACGGTCGTCACGGACGAGATCCGCCTGACCCCGCCGAAGACCGCCAGGCCGAGGAGGGCCGCGAGCAGGACGCCGGTCACCGGGCCGAACCAGGCCGTGTCGGTCTCCGGCAGCGAGCCCGTGGCCACCGCCGAGATGGTGTTGGCCTGCACCGCGTTGAAGACGAGGCCGAAGGTGACGGTGATGGTCACCGCGAAGAGCACGCCGAGCCAGCGTTTGCCGAGCGCGCGCTGCATGTAGTACGCCGGACCGCCCCGGTACGCGCCGGTCGCACCCCGCACCTTGTAGAGCTGGGCGAGCGCCGACTCCACGAAGGCGGAGGCCGCGCCGATCAGCGCCATCATCCACATCCAGAAGACGGCTCCCGCGCCGCCCAGGGTGATGGCGGTGGCGACGCCGGCGATGTTGCCGGTGCCGACGCGCGCGGCCGCGGAGATGGTGAAGGCCCCGAAGGACGAGACCTGCTTGCGGCCGTCGGCGCGCGGCGGGGTCTTCTCCTTCACCACCCGGAACATCTCGGGCAGCAGGCGCAGCTGCACTCCCCTGGACCGGACCGTGAAGTACAGGCCGGCACCGACCACCAGCGGTATCAGCAGGTAGGTCCAGAAGTGATCGTTCACGCTGACGATCAGCGAGTCCAGGGTGTCCATGGATCGAAGTCTCCCCGGGGCGGAAGGCCCGCCGACAGGGACCTTGGTCCGCTGGGCGCGGGCCCGAAGACCCGCCGTACGCGCCTTTCGACCCCGACCCCGACCCCGCGCCCCCGACCCCGCCCGGCACGCCTCCCGCTCTACCTCCGGTACACCTGGAGCCGTGACACCTCGTACGACATCTCGGTGACCGCGGGCCCCGGCGCCGGGTGGTACCTCCCGGCCGACACCGACAGGTTGACGATGAGGTACGCGCGCCAACTGCGGCCCACGCCCCGCCCGTCGCTGTACACGCGGGCGCCGTTGACCCACCAGACGACCGAGCTCCGCCCGAACTCGACCTTCAGGTCGACCCACGCCCCCGGGCGGACCGTGGCGTCGCGGTGGTAGCGGTGCGCCTCCCGGACGTGGTTGGACAGTTCCAGCAGGTCGGGGTTGTCGGGGTGGTACTCGAAGACGTCGATCTCCTGGCCGCCGTCCAGCCAGGTCCAGATCGCGGGCCAGGCCCCCTGCTCCACCGGAAGCCGGACGCGGGCCTCCAGCACGTCGCCGGTGCGCACCATGAAGCCCTCGTCGCTGCCCTCGGTGGTGAGCAGCCCGGTGTCCCAGTCGCCGTCGGGGCGGCGCGTCGCCCGGAAGACGCCGCCCCGGCTGTAGGCGGGGTCGGGGACGAGGTGGTCCAGCTTGTTGTCGCCCGGGTTGACCGGGCCGCCGTCGGGATACGCCCAGGAGCGGCCGGCGACCCACTGGGTGGTCGAGGCGAAGTCGGCGGTGAAGACGGGAGCGCGGCGCGGGGTGAACACCGGCACCCCGCCACCGCCCCCGCCCGGAGCGAGGCGGCGCGTCAGGCGCCGCAGCCATCCGAACATGTCCGAGTCCATACGGTTTGACTGCCCGCGGATCCCCGGACCACACACCCGTTCTCGCTCAGAGTAATCACATGACTACCTTCAGAGATGGGCGCCGCCCCGTGCGGCCTCGATGAAGGCCCGGATCAGCTCGGGGGACTTGACCCCGCGCTCGCTCTCGACGCCGGAGGACACGTCCACGCCCCACGCCCCGGTCGTCCCGATCGCCTCTCGCACATTGCCCGGGTTCAACCCGCCGGCGAGCAGCCAGTGCCCCTCGGGCGCGGTGAAGTCCGCCGATCCCCAGTTCCACGGCTTGCCGGAGCCCGGGTCGGGCGCGTCCAGCAGCAGCAGGTCCTCCCCGTACTCACCGCAGCGCTTCACATGCTCGGCGGTGGCCCGCAGCAGCGTGCGCCCCGGAGCTCGGAGCAGCGCGTAGTACTCGGACGGTTCGTCCCCGTGCAGCTGTACGCCGCGCACGCCGCTCTCCTCGGCGAGCCGGCGCACCTCCTCGACGGACTGCCCCCGGAACACCCCGACGGTCAGCACCCCGTCCGGCACCCGCGCGGCCAGCTCCCGCGCGGTGGCGGCGTCGACGGTGCGCGGACTGCCCGGCGCGAAGACGAACCCGACGGCGTCGGCCCCGGCCTCCACCGCCACGTCGACGTCGTGCGGGGTCTTCAGCCCGCAGATCTTGACGAACACGCTCTTCCCGTCGCTCATGGCGGCAAGTCAACCAAACGGCGCTCTGTCACGCCGATACGTCCCACGTTCCGGGCGGCCGCCCGGCCCCGGGGCTCAAGTCCCGAGAGTCCGAGCGCTTTGTCTGTGGAATGGGTGGTGGGCGGAGCCCACCACCACCCACCGCCCTCCCCAACCCCCGCCCATACCAGGCCGGATGGCGATGTGTGATCGGCTTGCCACGCAGGGCCATCAGGCCCTGCCTTGCGGCTGGAAACGAAAATCGGCCCCCGCCGGTGCGCCAACACCGAACGAGGGCCTGACCAAACGAGATCGGACTAGAGACGATCCCCATGGATGACGTCCAGCTTAGTGGTGCCCCGCACCCCCTCGCCAAGCCCGGCTACGGCAAAATCGCCTGCCGCCCCGAAGCCCCCCGCAAGCCGGTGTTCACCCCGGCCCTCACCCCGGCCGAGGTCCGCGCCCACCCGACCCGCATCCGCGAAGGGAATCGCCGATGACCAGTCCGCCGCTCAGCCGAGGCCGAACCGGGGCACCATGGTGTCGAGGAGGCGACGCCATGACCCCCAGCACCGCCGCGCACGCCCAGATGTCCCTGACGGACTTCGAGACGCTGGCCCGCCGCGCACCCGAGACGGTCACGCTCGAATTCATCAACGGAAAGCTCGGAGTCAAGCCGTTGCCCGATCAGCGCCACGGCGCCATCGTCATGTGGCTGCTGCGCCAGTGCATGCAGCAGCGTCCTGAGCTCGCCCTCTACCCCGAGCAGGGGCTGAAAGTGGAGAGCTACCGCACCGGACGAGCCCGCGCCGACGGGGCGCTCGCGCCGTACGACCACTACGCCGCGCAGGAAGGCGAGTGGGCGGATCCGGCCGGGACGCTGATGGTCGTGGAGGTCACGTCCTTCGACCCCGATACCGACCAGCGCGACCGGCGCGAGAAGTGCACCGCGTACGCCCAGGCGGGCATCCCGGTGTACCTCCTCGTCGACCGGGACACGGACATGCTCAGCGTCCACAGCGACCCCGAGGGCGGGACGTACCGGCATTCCGAGTCATACGCCTACGGGAAGAGGGTCATCCTGCCCTCCCCCGTGGGGATCACGCTGGACACCGAGAAGCTCAAGGACTACGCGAACTGAGCCCCCGGAAACGCCCGAGGGCGGCACCCCCTCCGCCGGGAAGGGGTGCCGCCCTCGTTCGAGAACAGCCGATCAACGGCGGGCCGGAGCCCGGGCCGATCAGAAGTCCATGTCACCGCCCGGCATGCCGCCCGGCGCGCCGGCGCCGGCCTTCTCGGGCTTGTCGGCGATGACGGCCTCGGTGGTGAGGAAGAGGGCCGCGATCGACGCCGCGTTCTGCAGCGCGGAGCGGGTGACCTTCGCCGGGTCGATGATGCCCTCGGCGATCATGTCGACGTACTCGCCGGACGCGGCGTTGAGGCCGTGGCCGATCGGGAGGTTGCGCACCTTCTCGACGACGACGCCACCCTCGAGACCACCGTTGACGGCGATCTGCTTGAGCGGGGCCTCCAGGGCCAGGCGCACGGCGTTGGCGCCGGTCGCCTCGTCGCCCGTGAGCTCGAGCTTCTCGAAGACCGCGGAGGCCTGGAGCAGGGCCACGCCGCCACCGGCGACGATGCCCTCCTCGACGGCCGCCTTCGCGTTGCGAACGGCGTCCTCGATGCGGTGCTTGCGCTCCTTGAGCTCGACCTCGGTCGCGGCGCCGGCCTTGATGACGGCCACGCCGCCGGCCAGCTTCGCGAGGCGCTCCTGGAGCTTCTCGCGGTCGTAGTCCGAGTCGGAGTTCTCGATCTCGGCGCGGATCTGGTTCACGCGACCGGCGACCTGGTCGCTGTCACCGGCACCGTCGACGATGGTGGTCTCGTCCTTGGTGATGACGACCTTGCGGGCGCGGCCGAGCAGGTCCAGGCCCGCGTTCTCCAGCTTGAGGCCGACCTCCTCGGAGATGACCGTGCCACCGGTGAGGATGGCGATGTCGCCGAGCATGGCCTTGCGGCGGTCGCCGAAGCCCGGGGCCTTGACGGCGACGGACTTGAAGGTGCCGCGGATCTTGTTGACGACCAGGGTCGACAGGGCCTCGCCCTCGACGTCCTCGGCGATGATCAGCAGCGGCTTGCCGGACTGCATGACCTTCTCGAGGAGCGGCAGCAGGTCCTTGACCGAGCCGATCTTCGAGTTGACGATCAGGATGTACGGGTCGTCGAGGGACGACTCCATGCGCTCCATGTCGGTGGCGAAGTACGCCGAGATGTAGCCCTTGTCGAAGCGCATGCCCTCGGTGAGCTCGAGCTCCAGACCGAAGGTCTGCGACTCCTCGACGGTGATGACGCCTTCCTTGCCGACCTTGTCCATGGCCTCGGCGATGAGCTCGCCGATCTGGGTGTCGGCGGCGGAGATGGAGGCCGTGGAAGCGATCTGCTCCTTGGTCTCGACATCCTTCGCCTGCTCCAGCAGGGCGCCGGAGACGGCCTCGACGGCCTTCTCGATGCCGCGCTTGAGGGCCATCGGGTTCGCACCGGCGGCCACGTTGCGCAGGCCCTCGCGGACGAGCGCCTGGGCGAGGACGGTGGCGGTGGTCGTACCGTCGCCGGCGACGTCGTCCGTCTTCTTGGCGACTTCCTTGACCAGCTCGGCGCCGATCTTCTCGTACGGGTCCTCGAGCTCGATCTCCTTGGCGATGGAGACACCATCGTTGGTGATCGTGGGGGCGCCCCACTTCTTCTCAAGGACGACGTTGCGACCCTTGGGGCCAAGGGTGACCTTGACGGCGTCGGCGAGCTGGTTCATGCCTCGCTCGAGACCGCGCCGGGCCTCCTCGTCGAACGCAATGATCTTGGCCATCTGAAGTGGTCCTCCCGGACAGCGGTGGATTGCTCCCGGACCGCGCCCGCGCCCGCGACGGACGGCCTGCGTGCCCGGCGGTTCCTTCCCGCCGGACCCTGCGGGCCTCACCGACCCGGTCCTCGTCTTAGTAGCACTCTCACCAGGAGAGTGCTAACGCCAATGATTAGCACTCGACCCCCCCGAGTGCAAGCGGCTTCGTGCAACGCCCGGCCGGGAGGCGGGCGGGACACGGGCCGCCGGGGGACGACGTACGAGGGGCCCACATCCCGTGTCCAGGATGTGGGCCCCTCGTGCGTACGCGTGGGCGGTCGATCGCGCCGGGACTAGCCGAGTGCGAGCTTGACCATGTCCGCCTGCGGACCCTTCTGGCCCTGCGAGATCTCGAACTCGACCCGCTGACCCTCTTCAAGGGTGCGGTACCCGTCCATCTGGATGGCGCTGTAGTGGACGAACACATCCGCACCACCGTCGACCGCGATGAAGCCGTAGCCCTTCTCCGCGTTGAACCACTTGACGGTGCCCTGAGCCATGCCTAACTCCCCTATTACTGGCCCTTGCGCAGGACCGCACTTCGCGGTCCCGGGTCAGAACTTGCGCCGGAACGCCTCGACCGGGGCTGAATGTATCCGCACCGCTGCTGTCTGCAACAGGTCAATCCGACGAGAATTCTGGACACGGGGAAAGATTGAAATAGAGTGAAAAGCTGGCATCTTCCAGGGCAACTCGGACCCGGCATAGCACCGCAAACAGCCCATACGGCACTTGCATGTTGACTCAATGTCAACCCTCATGCGACCCGCTCATATGCGGCGGGCAAGAACAGCGGAGGGGACTTCCCCAACCCTACCGCGCCCAACCAAGCAGAATTGCCCCCTCCGCTTATTAGCGGAGGGGGCAATTCTAGATTTTACGTGCCAGCCGGACGCCGGCCGGCCGGGATCAGCCGCCCGCGACGGCCGGAATGATCGAGATGCCGGCGCCTTCCGGCGTCACCGTCTGCAGTCCGCCCTCGAAACGCACGTCGTCGTCGTTGACGTAGACGTTCACGAAGCGGCGCAGCTTGCCCTGGTCGTCCAGGACGCGCGCGGCGATGCCCGGGTGGCTCTTCTCCAGGGACTCGATGACCTCGGCGAGGGTCGCGCCCTCGGCGGGGACCTCGGCCTTGCCGCCGGTGTAGGTGCGCAGGATGGTGGGGATGCGGACGTTGACGCTCATGGCGCTTCTGCCTTTCCGGTGTGCAGGGAGAGAGGATCAGACCAGGCCGGCGGCGCGGAACGCGTCCAGGCTCGGGCGGATGGTGGCGGTCTGCCCGCTGTCCGCGGCCACCGCCTCCAGGGTCTTGAGGCCGTCGCCGGTGTTCAGGACCACGGTGGTCAGCGCCGGGTCGAGCTGCCCGTTCTCGATGAGCTTCTTCGTCACGCCGACGGTCACGCCGCCCGCGGTCTCGGCGAAGATGCCCTCGGTCTGCGCCAGGATCTTGATGGCCTCGACGACCTGCTCGTCGTTGACGTCCTCGACGTAGCCGCCGGTGCGGCGGGCGATGTCCAGGACGTACGGGCCGTCCGCCGGGTTGCCGATGGCCAGCGACTTGGCGATGGTGTTCGGCTTCTGCGGGCGGACCACCTCGTGACCGGCCTTGAAGGCGGTGGACACCGGGGAGCAGCCCTCGGCCTGGGCGCCGAAGATCTTGTACGGCTTGTCCTCGACCAGGCCGAGCTTGATCAGCTCCTGCAGACCCTTGTCGATCTTCGTCAGCTGCGAGCCGGACGCGATCGGGATCACGATCTGGTCGGGCAGCTGCCAGCCGAGCTGCTCGCAGATCTCGTACGCCAGGGTCTTGGAGCCCTCGCCGTAGTACGGGCGGAGGTTGACGTTGACGAAGCCCCAGCCCTCGCCCAGCGGGTCGCCGATGAGCTCCGAGCAGAAGCGGTTGACGTCGTCGTAGTTGCCCTCGATGCCGACCAGGTCGCCGCCGTACACACCGGCCATGACGACCTTGCCCTGCTCCAGGTCGTGCGGGATGAACACGCACGAGCGGAAGCCGGCCCGGGCGGCCGCGGCGCCGACGGCGCCGGCCAGGTTGCCGGTGGAGGAGCAGGAGAGCGTGGTGAAGCCGAAGGCGCGGGCGGCCTCGACGGCGATGGCCACGACGCGGTCCTTGAAGGAGTGCGTCGGGTTGCCGGAGTCGTCCTTGACGTAGAGCTTGCCGGTGACGCCGAGCTCCTTGGCCAGGTTGGCCGCGTCCACGAGCTTGGTGAAGCCGGGGTTCAGGCTCGGCTTGGAGGCCACGTCCGCGGGGACGGGCAGCAGCGGCGCGTAGCGCCAGATGTTCTGGGGTCCGGCCTCGATCGCCGCGCGCAGCGCCTCGGGGTCACCGAGGGGGAGGTCGTAGGCGACTTCCAGCGGTCCGAAACACTCGGCGCAGGCGAAGATCGGACCGAGCTCGAAGCGGGTTCCGCACTCGCGGCAGGAAAGGCCGGTGGCAGGTCCGAGATCGACAGAGGTGGGAGCAGTCTGTGCAGCCATGATGGCGAGGCCCTTTCTCCTCATCTTCCCCATGGCGCACTTCGCCATGAGACGGAATTGGCACCTTCCCTAGCCGGGGACCTCGCGGGAGTGCGCAAAAACGCATCGCGAGAACCGACTGGAGGGTTGCCGGGGCTTCAACGGGCCGTGTCCCTCTGCCCCTCTGGATGAGCGGTATGGCACCGGCACACGCGCTCTATGGCGCGCCGGTGCGTTTGTACGCGGGGACCCCCGGCATGCGGTGGACCTTCGCGTTGTTCAAGACTGTAACCGAAGGCCCGGGCGGTTGAGACAGCCGTCCGAACCGCGAGATGGATCACATTTCGGTCCAAACCAGTAATGAACCCGATGATGAACCAGGGAGTGCAGAAGGTGCTGGAAGAGGTGGAGCGCTGGCTGGCAGACCGCTCCTGGTCCGCCGCCGACCGACCGCTCGACCAGCTGCTTTCCGCCAAGCGGGCAGCGGGGACCACGGTCAGCGTGGTGCTGCCCGCGCTCGACGAGGAAGCGACGGTCGGCGATATCGTCGAGGTGATCCGGCGCGATCTGATCGAGGGACTGCCCGTCCCCCTGGTGGACGAGCTGGTCGTGATCGACTCGGGCTCCACCGACGGCACCGCGGAGGTCGCGGCGAAGGCCGGCGCCCGGGTGGTGCACCGCGACGAGATCCTGCCGCGGATCCCGGCCCTGCACGGCAAGGGCGAGGTGCTGTGGCGCTCGCTGCTGGTCACCACCGGCGACATCGTGTGCTTCGTCGACGCCGACCTGCGCGACTTCTCCGCCGCCTTCGTGTCCGGGATCGTGGGCCCGCTGCTGACCGATCCGGACGTGCAGTTCGTCAAGGCGATGTACGACCGTCCGCTCGGCGACGCCCCCGGCCAGGGCGGGCGGGTCACCGAGCTGGTGGCGCGCCCGCTGCTCAACCTCCACTGGCCGAGACTCGCCGGTTTCGTACAGCCCCTGGGCGGTGAGTACGCCGTACGCCGCTCCCTGCTGGAGCGGCTGCCCTTCCCCGTGGGGTACGGGGTCGAGCTGGGCCTGCTGGTGGACGCGCTGCACACGGTCGGGCTCGACGCGCTGGCCCAGGTGGACGTGGGGGTACGCCTGCACCGCCACCAGGACGGCCAGGCGCTGGGCCGGATGGCCGCGGCGATCTACCGCACGGCCCAGCTGCGGCTCTCGCGCGGGCACCTCGTACGGCCGGAGCTGACCCAGTTCGATCGGGGCCCGGACGGCTTCGTCCCGCACACGTACGCGGTGGACACCGAGGAGCGGCCGCCGATGCGCGACATCGAGGAGTACGCGCGCCGTCGTGTGGCGTAACCGGGGAAAACGCCCGGGAGGAACTGACGTTTGAGCGGGCACGGGCCGGGCTAGGTTCGCCGCATGGCTTCTCAGGTACTCGTCGCCGCCAACCGCGGCCCGCTCTCGTACGCCCTGGCCGCCGACGGCACGCTCAGCGCCCGGCGCGGCGGGGGCGGACTCGTCTCCGGTCTCTCGGCGGCCCTGGCCGAGCAGCCGCAGGCGCTGTGGATCTGCGCCGCGCTGTCGGACGCGGACCGGGAGGCGGTGCGCAGGGGCGTCGCCGAGCCAGGGGTCCGGATGCTGGACATCGATCCCGAGGTGTACGACGACGCGTACAACGGCATCGCGAACTCGGTGCTGTGGTTCACCCACCACCACCTGTACGACGTCCCGCGCGAGCCGGTCTTCGACGCGGAGTTCCGGCGGCGGTGGGCGTCGTACGTGCGGTACAACCGGGCCTTCGCCGAGGCTCTCGCGCAGGAGGCGGCGCAGGGGGCCCGCGTCCTGGTGCAGGACTACCACCTGGCGCTGGTGCCGGGTGCGCTGCGCGAGCTGCGGCCGGACCTGCGGATCGGGCACTTCACGCACACGCCGTGGGCTTCGCGGGACTTCCTGGGCATGCTCCCGGACGACGTCCGGGAGCAGCTGCTGCGGGGGATGCTCGGTGCGGACCGGCTGGGGTTCCACACGTCGCAGTGGGCGGAGAACTTCCTGAGCTGCTGCCCGGCCGGGCAGCGGACGGAGGTGTCCGCGTACCCGCTGGGCGTGGACGCGGACGAACTGCGGGCGCTGGCGCACCGGCCGGAGGTGGACGACAAGCTGGCCGGGCTGCGGGCGGAGGTCGGGGACCTGAAGACGATCGTGCGGGTGGACCGGACCGAGCTGTCGAAGAACATCCTGCGCGGCCTGCTGGCGTACCGGGAGCTGCTGACGGCCCGCCCCGAGTGGCGCGGGCGGGTGGTGCACCTGGCCTCCGCCTATCCGTCGCGGCAGGACCTGGCGGTGTACCGGGCGTACACGGAGTCGGTCGCGGAGCTGGCGGCGGAGATCAACGCGGAGTTCGGCACGGCGGACTGGCAGCCGGTGCTGGTGTCGGTGCAGGACGACTTCGCGCGCTCGCTGGCGGCGTACCGGATGGCGGACGTGGCACTGGTGAACCCGGTGCGGGACGGGATGAACCTGGTGGCGAAGGAGATCCCGGTGGTGTCGGAGGCGGGCTGCGCGCTGGTGCTGTCGACCGGGGCGGGGGCGTACGAGGAGCTCCGCGAGGACGCGCTGACGGTGAACCCGTACGACGTGACACAGACGGCGCAGGCCCTGCACGCGGCGCTGTCCATGCCGGCGGCGGAGCGCGCCGAGCGCACGAAGCGGCTCGCGGCGGCCGCCGTTGCGCTCCCCCCGGCCCAGTGGTTCGCCGCGCAGCTCACCGCCCTCAGCACTTAGGGGGTCCGCTGCCGTGTCCGGCTCCGCCGGGCGGCACCCCCGAGGCGCGGCCCCCCGCGGGCTCCGCCCGGACCCGCGCCTCAAACGCCGGCGGGGCTGGAACTCGCCGGGCTGCAATTGCGCGGCGGCGCTGCAGTTGCGCTTCGCGCAATCCAGCCGCACCGGGCGGGCGGCATCAGCCGAAATCCAGCCCCGCCGGCGTTTGAGGCGCGGGGTACGGGGCGGAGCCCCGCAACGGCGCCGCACGGGCAGGGGCCGGTCAGCCCACAGGGCAGCGGCCTCACGGGCAGGGGCCGGTCAGCCCCGCAGGGCAGCGGCCTCACGGGCAGGGGCCGGTCAGCCCCGCAGGGCGACGGCCTCACGGGCAGGGGCCGGTCAGCCCCGCAGGGCGACGGCCAGGCGCGACAGGAGCGCGACGACCTGCGCGGGCCCGTCGAGGACGAGATCGGCACGGGCGGCCAGCTCCGGGACCTCCGCCGAGCCGCTGCACACCAGCAGCCCCGGCATGCCGTCGGTCCGGAGCTTCTCCACCGCCGAGTACGCCGCGAGGTCGCCCAGGTCGTCGCCGGCGTACAGCACGGCCTCCGCGCCCGTCTCGGCCAGGTACTCCGACAGCGCCACGCCCTTGTCCATGCCCGGCGGCCTCAGCTCCAGTACGGCACGGCCCGGCTCGACCATCAGCCCGTGCCGCGCGGCGAGTTCGGCCAGGGGTTCGCGCAGGGCCTCGAAGGCCGCGGACGGGTCGGCCGCCCGCCGGGTGTGGACCGCGAGCGCCCGGCCCTTCTCCTCGATCCAGGTCCCGCGCCACGCGCCGATCGCGTCCAGGAAGCCCGGCAGCTCGGCCCGTACGGCCGCCACCCCGGGGTGCTCGGCCGGCGCGTGCACGATCCCGGACACCGCGTCCCACCGCTCGGCCCCGTAGTGGCCCAGCACCACCAGGTGCTCCAGGCCGGAGACGCCGGCGAAGCCCCCGTAGCGGACCGCGACCCCGGCGGGCCGTCCGGTGACCACGGCCACCGACGCGACCTCGGGGGCCAGCGCGGCGAGTGCGGGGACGGCACCGGGGTGGGCGCGCGCCTGGTCCGGGTCCGGGACGATCTCGGCGAGGGTGCCGTCGAAGTCGAGGGCGACCACGGAGCGCCGGGGTACCCGGAGGAGGGCTTCGAGTCCCTCGCGTCCGGCAACGGTGACGGGCATCGGCAGGTCGTGCGGATGGCTCCCCATACGCACGACCCTAACGGCCGAGCGGGGCGACGGCTACGGCGCGGACCACGTCCGCGGCGAGCGCCCCCGACCCGTCATCTCCGGGCCCGCTGGGCCTCGCGGATCCGCCGCAGCCGGTTCACCGTGCCCGGCGCGTGCTCCAGGGCCCGGGGGTCGTCCATCAGCGCGTTGATCAGCTGGTAGTACCGGACCGGGGCCATCCCCAGTCCTTCCCGTATGGCCCGCTCCTTGGCCCCGGGCCCCGGCCAGGTGCGGCCTTCGTAGGCGAGCACGGCCGCTTCCTCAGCGGTCAGCCGCCCCTCGTCCGTCATACGGCCAGATTAACGCCGCCGGCTGACACCCGGGTTTCAGCGGGGGTCGGCGGCCCGCGCCGCGCCCGCGATGTCCTCCAGGACCTTCGCGGGCTGCCCGCCCGGCTGCACGCTCTTGCCGATGTTCTGCTTGACGTCCTCGCTCACGGCCGCCCAGGACTTCTTGCCGACCGGGTACAGCCGTGCGCTGGGCAGCGCCTGGAGGAAGGTCTTCAGCTGCGTCTGCGAGGCCCCGGCGGCGGCGTCCATCGCCCGGTAGCCGCTCGTGGTGACCGGCAGCAGGTCGTACTTGCCGGTGAAGGCCGTCACGTTCTTGGCCTGGTAGAGGTAGTCCAGGAACTTCCCGGACTCCGTGCGGTGTCCGTTCTTGAACGCCATCACCCAGTCGGCGACGCCCATCGCCGAGTGCTCGGTCCCGTCGATCGTCGGCATGGCGGTCATGCCGAACTTCACGCCCTTCTCCCCGGCCTGCTTCAGGAGCGTCGGGTGCCCGTTGAGCATGCCGGCCTCGCCCCGCGTGAAGGCGTCGAAGGCGGCCTGCCGGTCCAGCTTCCCGGGCTCGACGGCGCCGGTCAGGCCCTGCCCGACCAGCTTGTCGCGCAGGAACTCGAAGGTCTTGACGTTCTCCGGGGAGTCGATCGCGTACGACTCCTCGTTGTCGGTGTAGCCGCCGCCTCCCGCGAGCAGCCACATCATCGTCTCGGCCTGTGCCTCCTCGCGGCCCAGCGGCAGCGCGAAGGGGGTCTGCACGCCGGCGGCCTTGAGCTTCTTGGCGGCCGCTTCGAGGTCCGCCCAGCTCTTGGGCTGCCAGCCGGTCTTGGCGTCCTTGGGTATGACGCCGGCGTCCGTCAGCAGCTTCTCGTTGTAGAAGAGCAGCCGGGTGCTGGCGACGAAGGGCAGCCCGTACTGGACGCGCTTGACCTTGCCCGCGTCGGCGAGCGGCGCCAGGAAGTCGGCCTCGGTCTGTACGGAGAGCAGTTCGTCGGCGGTGTACAGCTTGCCGTCGGCGGCGTAGTCGGCGTAGGCGCCGATCTGCGCGATGTCGGGGGCCTTGCCCGCCTTGACCATCTCGGCGACCTTGGCGTCGACCTCCGACCAGGAGTAGACGCTGACCTCGACGTTGATTCCCGGGTGTTCCTTCTCGAAGGACTCCGAGAGTTCCTTCCAGTAGGCCGCGGAGGAGTTCTGCGGATTGTCCCCGTAGTCGGCCGCCACGACCCGCAGGGTCACCTCGTTGTCACCGGTGAGGCTCGACACGGCCCCGCAGCCCGTCAGCGTCACAGCGGTCAGACACAGTGCGGTGCCGGACACGGCCAGGCTCAGGTAACGGCCCTTCACAGTTCTCTTGCCACCCCTTGTTGTACGTACGATCCACGTAAGGTCTACACCACTTTGGCGGCTCCGCCACATCCGGACGGCACCCCTCCCCCGGCTCTCCCCCGCCTCCCCCCTGCCTCTTCACGCCCTCTCCTCCGCTTCTGCCCAGGGCAGCGCGCGGACCTTGGTCCCGATTTTGTATGGCGACTCAACAATCCCTCCTCAGTGGACTAGACCTTTCCCCTTCCAGCACGCGAGACTGTCACCCGTGAAACCCGTTGAACACGTCATCGCCCTCGATGTGGGCGGCACTGGGATGAAGGCCGCCCTCGTCGCCGCCGACGGCCTCCTGCTCCACGAGGCGCGCCGCGCCACCGGCCGTGAGCGGGGCGCCGAAGCCGTCGTCGAGACGATCCAGGACTTCGCCGCCGAGCTCCTCGACCTCGGCCGCGAGCGCTACGGAACGGTCGCCTCGGCCGCCGGGGTCGCCGTCCCCGGCATCGTCGACGCCGAGAACGGGATCGCCGTCTACGCGGCGAACCTGGGCTGGCGCGACGTACCGATGCGCGAACTGCTCAGCAGACGCCTGGGCGGCATCCCGGTCGCCCTCGGCCACGACGTGCGCACGGGCGGACTCGCCGAGGGCCGCATCGGCGCGGGCCGCGGCGCCGACCGGTTCCTCTTCGTCCCGCTCGGCACCGGCATCGCCGGCGCCATCGGCATCGCCGGCCGCATCGAGGCGGGCGCCCACGGCTACGCGGGCGAGATCGGCCACATCGTGGTCCGCCCCGGCGGCCCCGCCTGCGGCTGCGGCCAGCACGGCTGCCTGGAGACCCTCGCCTCCGCCTCCGCCGTCAGCCGCGCCTGGGCGAGCGCCTCCGGCGACCCCGAGGCCGACGCCGCGGACTGCGCCAAGGCCGTCGAATCCGGCGACGAGCGCGCCCACGAGGTCTGGCTGACCGCCATCGGCGCACTCGCGGACGGGCTGGTCACCGCGATCACCCTGCTGGACCCGCGCACGCTGATCATCGGTGGCGGGCTCGCCGAGGCCGGGGAAACCTTGTTCACACCACTACGGAAGGCCGTCGAGGAGCGCGTGACGTTCCAGCGGCTGCCCCACATCGTTCCGGCGGCCCTCGGGGACACCGCCGGTTGCCTGGGCGCAGGGCTGCTCGCCTGGGACCTACTCGCCACGGAGGTACCTGCCTGATGTCCGGAAGCGCTCACAGCACCGTCCTGTCCGGCGCCGACGTGGTGCTGCCCACCGGGACCGTGGCGGGCGGCCGCGTCATCGTCGACGGCGACCGCATCGCCGGCAGCGCCCGCGAGGACGCACGCGTCGTCGACCTCTCCGGCCACTGGATCGTCCCCGGCTTCGTGGACATGCACAACCACGGCGGCGGCGGCGCGTCCTTCACCTCCGGCACCGCCGAGGAGATCCTCAAGGGAGTACGGACCCACCGCGAGCACGGCACCACCACCCTGGTCGCGTCCACCGTCACCGGCGAACTCGACGAACTGGCCCGCCGCGCCGGACTGCTGGCCGAACTGACCCAGCAGGGCGAGATCGCGGGCATCCACTTCGAGGGGCCGTTCATCAACCCCTGCCGCAAGGGCGCGCACAAGGAGGACCTGCTCCGCGACCCCGACCCGGCCGAGGTCCGCAAGCTGGTCGACGCCTCGCACGGGACCGCCCGGATGTTCACCCTCGCCACCGAACTGCCGGGCGGCCTGGACTCCGTACGGCTGCTGGCGGAGCACGGGGTGATCGCCGCGATCGGGCACACGGACTCCACCTACGACCAGACGCGCCAGGCCATCGACGCGGGCGCGACCGTGGCCACCCACCTCTACAACGCGATGCCGGGCATGGAGCACCGCGCGCCCGGCCCCATCGCGGCGCTGCTGGAGGACGAGCGGGTCACCGTCGAGCTGATCAACGACGGCACGCACCTGCACCCGGCCATGCTGGAGCTGGCCTTCCACCACGCGGGCGCGCACCGGGTGGCGCTGATCACCGACGCGATGGACGCCGCCGGCTTCGGAGACGGGATCTACCACCTCGGTCCGCTGGAGGTCGAGGTCAAGGAGGGCGTGGCCCGCCTCGTCGAGGGCGGCTCGATCGCCGGCTCCACCCTGACCCTGGACACTGCCTTCAAGCGGTCGGTGACCCTGGACAGGCTCCCCGTCGAGTCCGTGGTCCAGGCGATCTCCGCCAACCCGGCCAAGCTTCTCGGCCTGTACGACCAGGTCGGCTCGCTGGAGCCCGGGAAGTACGCGGACCTGGTGGTCCTGGACGCCGCCTTCGACGTCAAGGGCGTCATGCGGCGCGGCGAATGGATCGTCAACCCGCTGGGCCGAACCACGGCCTGACGGCGGATCCGGCAGGAGATCCGACGGCCAAGCGGCTGGACGTACGAGGGCGGTCGGCCCGGAGGACTGGGCCGACCGCCTTCTGTTTGGCATGATCCCGGCAGCAACAGACCCGGGGGTGGCCCATGATCCTGACCGTGACGCTCAACACCGCGCTCGACGTCACCTATCGCGTGCCGAGGCTGCACCCGCACACCTCGCACCGGGTCACCGGCGTCACCGAACGCCCCGGCGGCAAGGGACTCAACGTCGCCCGGGTGCTGGCGGCACTCGGCCACGAGGTGACGGCGACGGGCTTCGCCGGCGGCCGCACGGGCGCGGTCGTACGCGAACTGCTCGCCGACTGCCCCGGGGTGTCGGACGCCCTGGTCCCCTGCGCGGGCACCACCCGGCGCACCCTGGCCGTGGTCGACGAGGGCTCGGGCGACACCACGCAGTTCAACGAGCCGGGCCCGCTGATCGCCTCCGCCGAGTGGTCCGCGTTCCTCGCCCGGTACGAGGAGCTGGTCGCGGACGCCCGCGCGGTGGCCCTGTGCGGCAGCCTGCCCCCGGGCGTGCCGGTCGGCGCGTACGCCGTCCTCGTACGGGCGGCCCGCGCGGCCGGCGCACCCGTCCTGCTCGACACCAGCGGCGAGGCCCTGCGCCGCGGGGTCGCCGCCCGCCCGGAGATGATCAAGCCGAACTCCGCCGAGCTGGCCGAGCTGACCGGCTCCCGGGACCCGCTGCCCGCCACGCGCGACGCCCGGCGCCGGGGCGCCCACGCGGTGGTCACCTCGCTCGGCCCGGACGGGCTGCTCGCCGCCACCGCTCAGGGCACGTGGCAGGCCGCCCCGCCGCGCGCGCTGTCCGGCAACCCCACCGGGGCCGGCGACTCCGCGGTCGCGGGCCTGCTCTCGGCCCTCGCCGAGGGCCTGGACTGGCCGGCCCGGCTGGTCCGCGCGGTCGCCCTCTCGGCGGCCACGGTCCACGCCCCGGCGGCGGGAGAATTCGACCCCCGCACCTATGAGGAGGTGCGGGGGTCGGTGAAGGTCACGCCGGTGGACTGAGCCGGGTCAGCCCTGCTCCAGCCACAGCTGGTCGAGGGCGACCTCGCACTGGTTGCCCGCCTCGCAGGACACCTTGACGTTGTTCGTGCCCTTCTTCAGGGTCACGATCGAGTAGGTGTTGGTCCAGCCCTTGTCCCACTCGCCGGGCTTGGCGTTGCTGAAGTTCTTCATGTTGATCGGGCGGGACTGCACCTCGCCGTTGACGGTCAGCGTGGTGCTGGCGTCCTTGCCCGGCACCCCGTAGATCATCTTCAGCTTGTACGAGCCCGCCTTGGCGACGTCCACGGTCCAGGTGACGGCCGCGCCGGGCTGGTTGAAGTTGCCGACGTACTGGCCGCCCGCGCTCTTCGCCCCCGGCACCACGTTCATCAGGATCGCGCCGCCCGACAGGGCCATGCCGGCGCCCGAGGCGTCGGCCTTCGGCAGCGGCGCCTCCGAGGCCGACGGGGAACCGCTCGGCTGCGGGCTGGCGGAGTTCTGCGGCGGGGCGGACTGGTTCTGCCCGTTCGCGTTGCTGTCGCCCTTGTCCTTGTCCTTGTCGCCGAAGGCCAGGGCCGCGCCGATGCCGATCACGACCGCGCCGACCACCGCGACCGCCGCGATGAGCAGACCCCTGCGGCTGGAACCGCCGCCGCCGTGGCCGCCCGGGGCGGCCATCTGCTGGGTGTAGTGCTGCGGAGGCTGCGGGGGCTGCTGCTGCGGCGGGACGCCGTAGCCGCCCGCCTGGAGCGCCTCCGGGGCCTGGTACTGCGCCTGGTAGGGGGCGGGCTGCTGCGCGCCGCCGCCCTGCTGCTGGGGAACGGGGCCGCGCTGGCCGCCGTAGGTCCGCTCGCCGACCGTGCGCACCTGGTGGTGCGAGGTGCGGGGGACGCCGGGCTGCGCGCCGGGGTGACCTCCGACCGTGGAACCGGGGTAGCCGTATCCACCGCCCTGGGCGGGCGGGGTGGCACCGGCGGCCTGGCCGTCCGCGTAGAGGTAGCCGAACGGATCGTCGGCCTCGGGCTTGTTCGCCCCACCGTCCGGGTTGTTGTTCGCGGGCGTCGTCATCGCAGGTCACTCCTTTCGACCCACGGGAGCCTACCCCGAACACGTGCGCCCACGGGCGGCCGATCGCCTCAGCCGGCCCGGCGGTGCGCCTTGGAACGGGACCTTTTCTCGATATACATCCGCTGGTCGGCCGAGCGCAGCACCTCGTCCGCCGACATGCCGCAGCTGGCCCAGCCGATGCCGAAACTGGCCCCCACGCGGACCGCGCGGCCGTCCACCCGGATGGGCGGGATGATCGCGTTGCGCAGCCGGACGGCGAGATCGGCGGCGTCCGCGGCGCCGAGCCCGTCGGCGAGCACGACGAACTCGTCACCACCCAGCCGGGCGACGGTGTCACCGTCCCTGACGCCGGTCGTCAGCCGCCGGGCCACCTCGATCAGGACCGCGTCACCCGTGTGGTGCCCGAACCGGTCGTTGATCGACTTGAAGCCGTCGAGGTCGCAGAAGAGCACCGCGAGCCCCTTCGTGCCGTCGTCGATGTCCGTCGCGGGGGCCACCGTGTGCACGTGGTGGTCGTACGCCCCCGCCCCGCCGGGGCCCGCCGCCAGCGGGCCGGGGCCGCCGGGCGCGCCGGGGCCGGCGGGGTACTCCGGGGAGTCGGATCCGGCGAAGCGGTCGGGGCCGTCGGGTTGAAAGCCGTGCTCGCCGGCACCACCCCCCGCCTCGTACCCGGGCGCGTGCCCGGGCGCGTAGCCGCCCGCGTGGGCGCCCTCGCGGCCCTCGTAGGCCGCGTCCAGCGCCTCCACGGCCGTGGCCCGCACGGACTGCGGGCGGCGGCACAGCCGGGCCCCGAGCCGGGCGCGCAGCTCGGCGCTGTTGGGCAGGCCGGTCAGCGAGTCGTGGCTGGCCCGGTGCGCGAGCTGCAGCTCGTGCCGCTTGCGCTCCTCGATGTCCTCGACGTGCGTGAGCAGGAAGCGCGGCCCGTCGGCGGCGTCCGCGACGACGGAGTTGCGCAGCGAGACCCATACATACGTGCCGTCGCGCCGCCCCAGGCGCAGCTCGGCGCGGCCGCCCTCGGCGGAGGTGCGCAGCAGGGTGCCGATGTCCTCGGGGTGGACGAGGTCGGAGAAGGAGTACCGGCGCAGCACGGAGGCGGGGCGGCCCAGCAGCCGGCACAGCGCGTCGTTGGTGCGCAGCAGCCGTCCGTGCTGGTCGCCGCCCATCTCGGCGATGGCCATGCCGCTGGGCGCGTACTCGAAGGCCTGCCGGAACGACTCCTCGCTGGCCCGCAGCGCCTGCTGCTCGCGCTCCAGCCGGACGAGGGCGCGCTGCATGTTTGCGCGGAGTCTGGCGTTGCTGATCGCAATCGCTGCCTGGAAGGCGTACATCTGGAGCGCCTCGCGCCCCCAGGCTCCGGGACGGCGGCCATTGCGCGGTCTGTCCACCGAAATGACACCCAGCAGTTCCCCGCCGGACGCGTACATCGGGGCGTAGAGCCGGTCCTCGGGGTGCCACTCGTCCTCGAAGCGCGGTTCGGGGCCGTCGGTGTGCCACTGGGGGACGTCGTCCTCCATGAGGATCCAGCCCTCGGTGTGCGGGATGAACCGCAGGCCGTCCCAGTTCTCACCCATCGTCAGACGGCGTTCCCAGGAGTTGCGGGAGCCGACGCGGCCGGTGATGAGGGCTTCGGCGGCGGGGTCTCCGGCGAAGGCGGCAACGACCAGATCACCGTCAGGACGTACGAGGTTGACACAGGCGAGTTCGTAGCCGAGGCCCACGACGATGCCGTCCACGACGGTCTGCAGAGTGTCCGCCAGGCTCCTGGCCGTGTTGAGCTCGGCCACCACCCGGTGCAGCTGCCGCAGGGTCGCAAGACGGACGTACGGCTCCGACTCGGTCTCCATTGCTCGCTCTCCCCGAGACCTCGACAGCAACTCCAGGTTTGTCATCGGCGTTTCGTTGCGGTGTCCCGTCCACTGAATCACAGTGAGCTGTGCGGCAGGTACACAGGGTCAACAAATCTTGCTCTCTGTGACTTAAGTCACATGAGATGACTAACCCTCCGGCGTTCCCGGGAGCAAACGATACGCCTCGGCCTAGGTCGGGGGGTGGGGACACGGCTCGGGCCAGGGCCCGATGTGCGGCGAGGGAGGCCGAGATTAGCGTTTCCCCGTGCCCAAGACGAGCCCCGCAACGACGCTTCCCGCCCCGACCCCGCATCCTGAGGGGGTGAGCAACGACGAGTTCCGGGCCGCCATGTCCCGGCTGGCGGCGGGCGTGTGCCTGATCACCGCGCACGAGTCCCCGCTGACGGCCGACGGGCCGCGGGGCGAGGACGTCGGAATGACGGCGACCGCGTTCCTGTCGGTGTCCCTGGAGCCGCCGCTGGTCCTGGTCAGCCTGCGCGAGGGCTCCCGGATGGACGACCTGCTCGCCGAGCAGCCGCTGTGGGCCGTGTCGGTCCTCGCCGACCACCAGCTCCAGATCGCCGGCCGCTTCGCGATGAAGGGCCGCATCAGCGACCGCCTGCTCTTCGCCGACCTCCCCTGCGAACGGGGCGCGATCTCCGGCGCCCCGCTGCTGACCGGCGCGCTGGCCACCCTGGAATGCCGTACGGAGAACCGCGTCGAGGCGGGCGACCACACCCTGGTCATCGGCCGCGTCCTCGGCGCCGCACTGCCCTCGCCGGACGCCCCGCCCCTGACGTACTTCCGGGGGCGCTACCGGCACCTCGCCCCGTAGGGCCGGGCCGGGCCGGGCTACCAGTCCCGGCCGGTGCGGCCCCGCTTGGTCTCGGCGCGGGCCTTCTTCTCGCGCAGGCGCCGCTCGTTGATCCCCCGGGGGATCTTCGTCGCCCGACGCGCCTTCGGCGGCGGCGCGGTCGCCTCCGCCAGCAGCGAAGCCATCCGGACCAGCGCCATCTCCCGGTTGCGCAGCTGCGAACGGTGCTCGGAGGCACGTACGGTCACCACCCCGTCCACCAGCTTCGCCGCGAGGCGCTCCAGCGCGCGCTCCTTCCACACCTCCGGCAGCGCCTTCGTCGCGCCGAGGTCGAAGAGCAGCTCCACGCGGGAGTCGGAGGTGTTGACGTGCTGGCCGCCGGGTCCCGAGGAACGCGAAAAGCGCCAGGCGAGCTCGCCCTCGGGGAGCACGACCGAACCGCGGATGACATGGGGACCAGACATGCCCCCTATGATCCGTCCCCGCGGGGGCCCCGTCACGCGCATTTCCGGAGCCGATGGAACCTACGGCCCCCTCCCGGCGTTATGGGGTTCAGCGGTAACTTGGCCACATCTCGCGGTCATGCGACTAGGAAGGGACACCAGTCACCATGGCAGTAAGCCTCTCCAAGGGCGGAAACGTCTCGCTCACCAAGGAGGCCCCGGGCCTCACGGCCGTCACCGTCGGCCTCGGCTGGGACGTCCGTACGACCACCGGTGTCGACTTCGACCTCGACGCTTCCGCCATCGCGGTCAATGCCATGGGCAAGGTCGTCTCCGACAGCCACTTCGTCTTCTTCAACAACAAGGCGACCCCCGACCAGACCATCGTCCACACCGGCGACAACCGCACGGGCGAGGGCGCCGGCGACGACGAGGCCATCAACGTCAACCTCGCCGGGCTCCCGGCCGACGTCGACAAGATCGTCTTCCCGGTCTCCATCTACGACGCCGAGACCCGCAGCCAGAACTTCGGCCAGGTCCGCAACGCGTACATCCGCGTCGTGAACCAGGCCGGCGGCGCCGAGATCGCCCGCTACGACCTCTCCGAGGACGCGGCGACCGAGACCGCCATGGTCTTCGGCGAGCTGTACCGCAACGGCGCCGAGTGGAAGTTCCGCGCCGTCGGCCAGGGCTACGCCTCGGGCCTGACGGGCATCGCGCAGGACTTCGGCGTCAACGTCTGATCCGGCGCCGGAGTCGGCGCCCCAGTCGGCGTCCGAGCACGACCGGCCGACGACACCGCAGCTGAAGCCCCCTCCCGGCCGTCCGGGGAGGGGGCTTCGCTACCGTTCGGTAGGTGATCCTCCAACAGCTCACCCCCGTGGACGGCGCCCTACCGGGCCCGGTCCTCACGGAAATCGCCGCGCTCTACTCGACCAACCACGCCTTCTTCGAGCTGAGCGGCGACTTCCCCGACCCGAACCGCATCACGGTCGAACAGGTCGCGGCCGCCCTCGCCGACGAAATCGCCCAGGACGGCGCCGAGGTGCTCCTCGCCCGCTCGGCCGGCCGCCTCGTCGGCCTCGCCGCCACCCTCGCGCACCACCCCGACGCGCAGGCCGAGGACCCCGACCCGTGGATCGGCCTGCTGCTCATCGACGCCACCGCGCACCGCGAGGGCTACGGCCGCGCCGTGGCCGGCCTGGTCGAGGGCCGCTTCCGCGCCGCGGGCCGCACCGGGGTACGGCTCGCCGTACTGGACAACAACCCCAGGGGCCTCGCGTTCTGGCAGGCCCAGGGCTACGTCACCCTGCGCCGGGCCGCCGACCGCGAACTGGGCCGCGCCTGCACGGTGCTGCGCAAGGACCTCCAGCGGCCGGAGTAGACCTCGTGTTCTGGGTTCTAGGCCTTCGGGCGGTCCTCGCCGTACAGCCACACGTCCCAGATCCGGCTCAGGTCCCGGCCCGTCTTCTCCTGCGCGTACTCCGTGAAGTCGGCCGTGTCCACGTTCCCGTGCCGGTGGTCCGCGACCCAGCCGCGCACCAGGGCGAAGAACTTCTCGTCGCCCACCTCCTGGCGGATCCGCTGCAGGACCATCGCACCGCGGTAGTACACCGGCGGATCGGAGATGTGGTCCGGACCCGGCGGCGCGGCGGGCGGGAAGGCGTCCCAGCCGGCGCGGGCGTGGCCGTCGACCGAGGTGTCACCGGCGAGGAAGGCCTCGGCGCGGCGCTGCGCGGTGATGCCGCCGTGGTCCTCGGCCCACAGCCACTCGGCGTAGGTCGCGAAGCCCTCGTTGAGCCACATGTCCTTCCAGGACGCGGGCGACACCGAGTTCCCGAACCACTGGTGCGCGATCTCGTGTACGAGGGTCTCCTCGTCGGGCGCACCCGGGTAGACGGGTTTGGTCTGCGTCTCCAGTGCGTAGCCGAGGGTCTCCCCGGGCAGCACGATCGCGCCGACGGTCGAGAAGGGGTACGGGCCGAAGCGGCCGCCGCCCCACTCCACCACCTCCGGCAGCCGCGCGAGCACCGGCGCCGCGGGCGCCGACTCCTCGGGCGCCACCGCGTTGTAGACGGGCACGCCCGATGCCGTCCGGCCGGTCGTCACCTTGAACTTCCCGACGGCGGCGGTGGCCAGGTAGCTCGCCATCGGCTCGGGGCTGTGCCACGAGAACTCCGTACGCCCGTCGTCGGTGTCGGAGCGGGAGCGCAACTCGCCGTTGGAGATCGCCTCGTAGCCCTTGGGGACGGTGAGCGTGATGTCGTACGCGGCCTTGTCGCTCGGGTGGTGGTTGCCGGGGAACCAGCTCATCGACCCGACCGGCTCGCCCACCGCGACCGCGAACGCGCCGTCCTCCGAGGTGATCCAGCCCTCCTCGGAGGCGTCCGCGTCGGTGATCGTCTTCGGCTTGCCGCCGTAGTCGATCTCCGTACGGAACACCTCGCCCTTCTTCAGGTCCTCGGCCGGGCGCACGGTCAGCTCGTTCCCGGTCCGGTTGAACCGGGCCCCGGCGCCCTGGACCCGTACGCCCTCGACCTTCAGGCCGCTCAGGTCCAGGTTGAAGGAGCTGAGACCCTGCTCGGCGCGGGCGGTGATGACGGCCGTGGCGTCCAACTGCCCGTCGTCGGGGTCGTAGTCGAGGTCCAGCGCGTAGTGCTCGACCTGGTAGCCGCCGTTGCCGGCCTTGGGGAAGTACGGGTCGCGCAGCCCCGACGCGCCCGGCCGCCCCTGCACGGTGCTGCCCGTACACGCCGTGGTGAGGGCGAGCAGGGCGGCAAGGGCGGGGCCCGCGAGGCGGGAGAGACGAGAGGTACGGGAGGGACGGGAGAAAGCGCGGCGTTCCACGCTCCCGATCCTAAGCGGGCAGCCTCCGGGGCCGGCGGGACCGGCCGCCGGAGGCCCCCCGCCGGGACTACTTGTCGAGGGCCTCGACACCGGCCTTGGCGTACTTCTCGTCCAGGTCGCCGCTCGGGGCGCCGGCCACGCCGATGCCCGCGACCGGCGCGCCCTTGAGCTGCACCGGGGTGCCGCCGCCCAGGAAGAGGGTGCCGGGGATGTCCTTCAGGTTCGGGGCCTGGGCGAGGCGGCCCGCGAGCACCGAGGTCGGGGCGTTCCACGACACGGCCGTGAAGGCCTTGCGCTCCGCCGACTCGTAGGACTGCGGGCCCGCGCCGTCGCCGCGCAGCGTGACGATGGTGTTGCCGTTGCGGTCCACGACCGCGACCGTCACCTTCTGGTTCTCCTTCTCGGCGGCCTGCAGCGCGGCCTGCGCGGCGCGGGTGGCGGCGTCGATGGTCAGGTGCGTCGTGGTGGTGAAGTTCTTGTCGTTGTCCTTCTTCGCCGGGGCGGCCTGCTGCGCGGACACGGCCTGCTCGGCGGTCGCCGGCGCGGCGGTGGCGCTGACGGCGCCGAAGGTCCCGGCGCCGAGCGCGACGGCGAGGGCGGTACCGGTGAGAACGCGGGTGCGGGTCTTCATGTCTGCTGCTCCTGAGTACGTCGGCTCGTCTTGTGCGGCTCGTCTGCTGTCCTGCTCTGCTCCAAGCCTGTGGCCGCATCCCCCTCCCACCCGTCCCCGTACCGGCTCGCGACGGCCAGCGCACCGGATGACCCGGGGGTCATCCGATCGGTTGATGCGGGTCCGCTCCACGGGGGTATTGGCTGGTCACGGCCGTGGCGGCAGCCCGGCGACGGCGCCGCAGGCGACAATGGACGCACGCCCCCACCCCAGGAGCCCCCGGTGAGCCACCCCGCGCGAAATCCAGACACCCGGGTGCTGGCGGCGGTCATGCACACCGCGTTCTTCCTGCTCCTCGGTTCCTCCGTGGCCCGCTTCCTCCTCCGCCACCCCGGCGAGCCGCGCACCCCGTGGATCATCGCCCTCAGCGTCACCCTGGCGCTGCTGTACGTACTCGGCCCCGCGCTCGGCGCCGCGCCCACCCTGCGGCGGCTCCTGTGGCTCGGCCTGGTGGTCGCCACCTGGGTGGTGCTGGTCGTGCTCGCGCCCAGCTTCGCCTGGTGCGCCGTACCGCTCTTCTACACGGCCCTGCGGACCCTGCCCCCGCGGGCGGCGATCGTCCTGGTCGCCCTGCTCACGGTGTTCGTGGTGGCGGCCCAGCTCAAACTGTCGAAGGCCTTCGACCCGAACCTCCTCGTGGCCCCGCCCGCGGTCGCCGCGCTCGCCACGGCCGTCTTCGTCCACATGGAGCGCCAGGCCCAGGCCCAGCGGGCCCTGATCGACGACCTGATCCGCACCCGCCGGGAGCTGGCCGCCACCGAACGCCGCGAGGGCACCCTCGCCGAGCGGCAGCGGCTGTCCATGGAGATCCACGACACCCTCGCCCAGCACCTGTCCAGCCAGCAGATGCTGCTCCAGGCCGCCGACCGCACCTGGGACACCGACCCGGGCACGGCCCGCTCGCACGTCCGCACCGCCACCGACATCGCGGCCCGCGGCCTGGCGGAGGCCCGACGGCTGGTCCACGACCTGGCACCGCGCGAACTCGCGGGCGGCGCCCCCCTCGCGGACGCCCTGCGCGCGCTCGACGCGGGCCCGGGAATCGAGGTCCGCTTCCACCTGGAGGGCGCCCCGGTCCCGCTCCCGGACCGCGCGGAATCCGCGCTGCTGCGCATCGCCCAGGGCGCGCTGGCCAACGTCCGCGAGCACTCCGGCGCCCGGACGGCGGCGCTCACCCTCAGCTACCTGGGCGACCAGGTGGTGCTGGACATCGCGGACGACGGCCGCGGCTTCAGCGAACCCCGGGCCGCCACCGGGGAGCGAGGCCACGGCCTCCCGGCGATGCGCGCCCGCGTGCGCCAGCTGGGCGGCACCCTGACCATCGAATCCACCGCGGGAGAAGGCACCGTACTCTCGGCCGCGATCCCCCTGGACCCCCTGGACCCCCTGGAGCCCACCGGATGACGACGATCCTCCTCTGCGACGACCACGTGGTGGTCCGCGCCGGACTCCTGGCCCTGCTCGGCAGCGAACCGGACATCGAGGTCCTCGGCGAGGCCGGCAGCGGCGAGGAGGCGGTCGCCCTGGCCTCCAAACTCCGCCCCGACGTGGTCCTGATGGACCTCCAGCTGGGCGAGGGAATTGACGGCGTGGAGGCCACGCGCCGCATCACGGCGCTGCCCGACCCCCCGCACGTGCTGGTCCTGACCACCTACGACACGGACGCGGACATCACCCGGGCCATCGGCGCGGGCGCCACGGGCTACCTCCTCAAGGCGGAACGCCCCGAGGAGCTCTTCGCCGCGATCCACTCGGCGGCGGCGGGCCGCACCACGCTCTCCGCGCCGGTGGCCAGCCGCGTGATGGCCCACATGCGCGGCACCCGCCCGACCTTGACGGACCGTGAACTCGACATCCTGGGCCAACTGGCCCGCGGCCTCGGCAACCGCGACATCGCCCGCGCACTGTTCATCAGCGAAGCCACGGTCAAGACCCACCTGGGCCGGATCTACGACAAGCTCGGCGTCGACACCCGCGCGGGCGCGGTAGCAGTAGCCAAGGAACAGCGCCTCCTCCCGTCCTGACCAACCCCCGCCACCACCGAAGGGCCCAACCCAGCCCCGCCGACGCTTGAGGCGCGGGGTCCGGGGCGGAGCCCCGGGGTCCGCCCGAGCCCGGTTCACCCAGCCCCGCCGACGCTTGAGGCTCGGGATCCGGGGCGGAGCCCCGGGGTCCGCCCGAGCCCGGTTCACCCAGCCCCGCCGGCGTTTGAGGCGCGGGGTCCGGGGCGGAGCCCCGGGGAACGGCGGAAGGGTGGGGCGGGGAGCTGCTCCGCGCAGCGGCACCGCACGGACACCGGCACCGCACCGGCACGGGCACGGGCACAGGCACCGCACCGGCCCGCCCCGGCCCGCCCCGGCGGGATCCGGCGGGATCCGGCGGGATCCGGACAGCCGTAGCCGTTCTTCGGACAACCCCGCCGAGGTTCCTGTCGTAGACCTGCCAAACCACCACCCCCCGGTGCCACGCTCACTCGCGCCGCCACCCCGGCCACCGCGAAGGAGCCCGCGTGACCCACCCCACCCGCCTCGCCGTACTCCTCGGCACCGCCGCCGCCCTCACCGCCACCGCGGTCACGGCCAACGCAGCCACCCCCGGCCCGGCCACCGCACCGCAGACCCGCCTCGTGGTCCGCGCCACCGCGACCGACCCCGACGGCACCACCCACACCCGCTACGACCGCACGTACGCCGGCCTGCCCGTCCTCGGCGGCGACATCGTCGTCCACCAGCGCCCCGACGGCACCCGCACCACCACCGGCAACGACACCCCGATCACCGTCCCCCTCCCCAGAGCCACACCCACCCCCACCCCCACTTCCACACCCGGCGGAGCCACCCGCCAGGTCATCTGGGCGGCCGCCGCGACCCCCGCCGCCCTCGCCTGGGAGACCACCACCCGTACCACCCACCGCGACGGCACCCCCAGCGAGCTCCACACCGTCACGGACGCCCGTACCGGCGACACCCTCGCCACGTACGACACGGTCGCCTCCGGCATCGGCCACAGCCAGCACGCCGGCACCGTCCCGCTCACCACCTACTTCACCGGCAGCCTCTACCAGCTCCGCGACACCACCCGCGGAAACCAGCGCACCCTCGACGCCATGAACCAGCCCGGCGGCGGCACCCTCTTCACCGACCCCGACGACACCTGGGGCAACGGCACCCCCACCAACCGCCAGTCCGCCGGCGTCGACGCGCACTACGCCACCGCCGTGACCTGGGACTTCTACAAGGGCATGTTCGGCCGCAACGGCATCCGGGGCGACGGCGTCGGCGTCGTCTCCCGCGTCCACTACGGCAGCAACTACCCCAACGCCTTCTGGGACGGCAACTGCGGCTGCGCCAACTACGGCAACGATCCCGCCACCGGCAAGACCCTCGCCACCCTCGACATCGTCGGCCACGAGCTCACCCACGGCGTGACCGCCAGCACCGCGGGCCTCATGCTCAGCGGCGAATCCGGTGCCCTCAACGAGGCCACCTCCGACATCCTCGGCACCGCCGCCGAGTTCTCCGCCGAGAACACCACAGACGTGGGCGACTACCTCATCGGCGAGAAGGCCTTCGCCAGCGGCCCGCTGCGCACCATGGACCGGCCCAGCCTCGACGGCCACTCCCGCGACTACTGGTCCCGCGACATCGGCGGCATCGACCCCCACTACGCCTCCGGCCCCGCCCGGCACTTCTTCTACCTCCTCGCCGAGGGCAGCGGCCCCAAGGTGATCAACAAGATCTCCTACGACTCCCCCACCTACGACGGCTCCAAGCTGCTCGGCATCGGCCGCGACGCGGCCACCCGCATCTGGTACCGGGCACTGACCCTCTACATGACCTCCACCACCAACTACTCCGGCGCCCGCCGCGCCACCCTCCAGGCCGCCGGCGACCTCTACGGCCCGTCCTCCGCCGAGGCCGGCCGCGTCGCCGCCGCCTGGACCGCCGTCAACGTCCGCTGACCCCGGCGCCCCCACCCCGCCGGGGTGGGGGCGCGCCCGGCCCGCACGTACCCGTGACACCATCGGGTACGTGCTCGACATCGGCTACTCCCTCTCCCGGCGCTTCCCGGACCCCCCGCAGACCGACTACCGCTCGGCGGACATCCGCTCGCTGCGCCACGACCTGTTCTGCGGGGACGTCTACCTCGCCGACACCGACAAGGACCGGGAAGTCTCCACAGCCTGGGGATGGGTGCCCGTACTGGACTTCGCCTGGGCGCTGTGCGACATCGTCGAGCAACTCGACCAGGACCCCCGCGGCAGCCGCTCCTCCAACCGCCAGTACGCCGAACTCGACTTCACCGAGTCCACCGACCGCATGCTCTTCGAGCGCCGCTTCGGCTGGGTCGACATCGAGGCCGACTGGATGCCGCCGGAGGAGGACCCGCTGACCTTCAGCCACCGCCTGCTGCGCCGCGAAGCCCGCGACTTCCTGCACGACCTCATCGCCGACCTCGTGGACATGCACGACGGCCTCGCCGACAACCCCGTCATCTGGACCCTCCAGTCCCGCTTCCCCCGGGTCCCGGCCTAGGCCCAGGCCGGGGGGGCCGGGCGCCGGTTACGGCTGGGCCAGGACCCGGAGCCCCAGCTGCGCCGCCAGGGCCGGGGCCCAGGCCGGGGGGCCGGGCGCCGGCGGTTACGGCTGTGCCAGGACCCGGAGCCCCAGCTGCGCCGCCAGGGCCGGGGCGAGGTCGAAGAGCTGGCCCGGGCTGATCACCGCGCCGGACAGCGCCTCCACCCCGCGCGCGATGCCCAGCTCCGCCGCGCCGCGCAGGTCCACCTCCGACATCCGCGCCCCCGAGAAGTCCGCATCCCGCAGCACGCAGCCCCGGAACTCCACCCGCTCCAGCACCGCGCCCCCGAAGTCCGGCTCCACCAGCACGCAGCCCTCGAAGACCACGTCCTTGAGCCGCGCCTCGCGCAGGTTCAGGTAGTCGATCTTGCCCCCGCGCACCAGCACCCGCTCCAGCGCCGCCCCGTGCAACTGCACCCCGCCCAGCCGGGCCTCCACCAGCTCCACGTCCCGCAGCGAAGCCCCCGCCAGGTCGGTCCCGACCCCCCGCACGCCCTCCAGTACCGCGTCCATGAACCGCGCCTTGGCCAGCCCCGCCCCGTCCAGCGCGCAGCGTCGTACCGCGCAGTCCATGAACCGGGCGCCGATCCCCTCCTGTCCCGCCAGGTCCAGGTCTGCGAACTCCAGCCCGTCGTAGTCGCCGTCGGGCTCCAGCACGCCGCCCTCCCACACCTCCAGCACCGGCAGCCGCACCTCCGGCCGCCGAGCCGCCTTCACCGTCTGCTGCTGCCGCCCGTTTCGCACCATTCCCCCATCGTGTCCCACCCCACTGACAGAGCCCCCGCATCCCGCACCCCACCCGCCCTTGACCTCAACCACGCTTCAGGCCGGAGCCTGGCCGCATGGACACCACCAAGACCATGCGCGCCGTCCGTCTCCACGCCTTCGGCCCCGCCGAGAACCTCGTCCACGAGACCGTCGACACCCCCGCCCCCGGCCCGGGCCAGGTCCGCATCGCCGTCGCCGCCGCCGGCGTCCACCTCCTCGACACCGCACTGCGCCAGGGCATCCAGGGCCCCGCCCCCGCCCTGCCCCCGCTCCCCACCATCCCCGGCCGCGAAGTCGCCGGCACCGTCGACGCCCTCGGCCCCGGCACCGACCCCGCCTGGCTCGGCCGCCCGGTCGTCACCCATCTCGGCTTCGCCCCGGGCGGCTACGCCGAGTACGCCGTCGCCGCCGCCGACCGCCTGCACCCCGTACCCCCCGGCCTCGACCCCGCCCAGGCCGTCGCCATGATCGGCACCGGCCGCACCACCCTCGGCATCCTCCAGTTCACCGACCTCGGACCGGACTCCGTGGCCCTCGTCACCGCAGCCGCCGGGGGCATCGGCACGCTGGTCGTCCAGTACGCCAAGAACGCCGGAGCCACCGTCATCGCCCTCGCCGGAGGCCCGGCCAAGACCGCCCTCGCCACCGCCAACGGCGCCGACCTCGCCCTCGACTACACCCGCCCCGACTGGGCCGAAGCCGTCCGCGCCGCACACCCCCGGGGCGCCACGCACCTCTTCGACTCCGTCGGCGGCGCGACCGCCCGCACCGCCCTCGACCTGCTCGCCCCCGGCGCCGACCACATCGTCTTCGGCTGGTCCGGCGGCCCCGTCCCGCTCACCGAAGCCGACCGCGCCGACCTCACCGCCCGCGGCGTCACCACCCTCGACGTCCTCGGCCCCGCCATGCTCCAGCGCGTCGGCGCCCCCGACCCGCTGCGCACCCTCGAAACCCGCGCCCTGGCCGAAGCCGCCGCCGGCCGCCTGCGCCCCGCCCTCCAGCGCTACCCCCTGGCCGAAGCCGCGACCGCCCACCACGACCTGGAATCCCGCGCCACCACCGGCAAGGTCGTCCTCGAACCCTGAACGAGCCCGCTCACTGGTGAGCCCACCACGCGGTGCCCGTGCCGGCGGCGGTGGTGACGAGGGTGATCAGCCACACGGGCACACGCTGAATGGTCAGGTGGAGCCCACCACAGCGGAGTTCGAGTGCCGGAAGCGGCGTGACGGTTTTCGTGCTGCGGCTCATCCTGTCGTCCTCTCTCGAAGCGGCCCCTGTTCGGGCCGCATGCCCTCTGGCTCCTGTCGCGCGCCGTTGCGTAGAGAAGGAATGACGTAACACCGCGACACGGGGTGCCCTGGCCGGACGAAGGGACGGTGTGCAGGTAGTAGCGCAGCGCGGGAGGCGTCCGACCGGCACGGGGTGGTCGAAGGCGGCGACGCACCGGATGTGTCCGCTGGGTGCGGCTCCCCCGGCCGCCCGGTGCGGCGACTGCGGCACGGCCATGGCGGGCAACCGCCGCAAGTCCCCGCGGCGCTCCTACTACCGGTGCGGGGCATCAACGCACGGCCACCCGTGCGCGCAGGGCAGCCCGGCCGCCCAGAACCTGGAACGGCTGGTGGCGGACCGGGTCCTCTCCCGCCTTTCGGTCTTGGATGAGGACGACCCGCTCCTCCACGCCGTTGCGCAGCGCTGGCTGACGACCTACGCGCCGGAGTACGACGCCGAACGCACAGGTTTCGACAGCAAGGTCCAGACCCTCCGCGCCCGTCTGGAGGCGTTGGAGGAGGCCCGCTGGGAGCGCGGCGAGTTCGACGACGCGGACCGCTGCGAGCACGGCGTCCTGAAGTACGTATCCGTCGATCTCGTTGCGAATGCTCTCCGGCAGCCGCTCCAACCACTCGGCTCGGGCCACTTTCCCCATCATGCAATCTCACCTGCTTCCATGAGCTTCGCTCACGCGGACCTAGTATTCGCACGCCGCTCGAACCGTCTGACTTCCCCGGCAGGAGAGTCCGTACGATCTGGCCATACCCGCCGACACACGTGTGACCAGGTCGTCGTTGCACGACCTCGCTCCCCTCTCCGCTCCCCGCCCGATGTCTGTGCTGCCGACCCGGACATGGACGGATGACCAGTGGAAGCGCATACAAATCGGTTACCGATCAGCGGACATGGATGAGAAGTGGGACGTCTTCACGGAAGACAGCGTGGTCTACCTGCACCGCAGTTGGACCGGCTTCGAAATCTTCGAATCCGCCTTCGTTCCCGCCGAAGACGGAGGCTGGACGATCGCCGGCGCCGTGGTCGAATCCGATCCGGAGCGCTACGGCGGCACATCAGACATGCGGGCCGCGCTGATGCTGGAGCTGGTGCTCAGCTCGATCGTGCTGGGTGAAGACGCCACCGAGCTGCGCGCTCGGCTGGTGGAACTGACCACCCTTACGTCCTCAAGCACCGATGTACTTCCTGGAGTCGTACTGCACAGCATCCTCGGCTTGCGCTCAGGAACCTGAGCCTGACCGCACGCCGCCCGGGTCGGTGCGACTCCGAATGATTCGGGCCTGGGGGAGGCCCCCCTGAGCGGACCGAGACGGCTCGAAGGGTAATAGCAGCCCGATATCTGTACGGGTTCCAAGGTCCCCACGACGACGCAACGCATATCGGCTGAGTCTCTGGCCTGCGGATACTCGCCCTTCAAGGGGCGGTAGCACCGCGCCAGGCCACCACGAAACACGCTTTCGGCTCGCTGCTCGTCGCGGCGAACCTGGTCCCCACCCGTCGGCATACGCCCGAGAAGCCGGGGGTCTCCCTGCGTTGCGTCCCGAGAATCATCGCGAATCACGCAGGACAGGAGGCCCGCACTCGCCCCATCCTGGTCGGGATTTGTCCGCTGGTGGGAGGGGAACGGCAATGGCACGGCGACTCCGGTTCATCGGTACCAACTCCGGCAACGACGGATGCCCGACCCTGTACGAGGACCTGGACACCGGGGAGGTCTTGGTCCAGGGCGACGCGGTGACCGACCCCCAGGACGTGGCCCAGCTCCGGAACGTCAAGGATGGGGAGGGGTTCTCAACTGGGCGTCATCAAGGTCGATTGAGTGAGTGTTCGAGCGATTGAGTGATACGTTCACGAGGTGAATCTGACCGAGTGGGCGCGAGTGCAAGGCATCCACCCTCAAACCGCGTACAAGTGGTTTCGCGAGGGGACGCTGCCCGTTCCTGCTCGGCGTGTTGGTCCGCGCACGATCCTCGTGAGCGTGGAGGCGAGCGCCGTACCCGAAGCGGTCGGTGGTGTGGGCCTGTACGCCCGGGTCTCCTCTCACGACCAGAGGGCCGACCTTGAGCGCCAGGTCGCCCGGCTGGCTGACTGGGCGGCCAAGGCCGGTCACCAGGTCGTCCGCGTCGAGTCGGAGACCGGCTCCGGCATGAACGGATCCCGAACCAAGGCCCGCCGGTTGCTGGCCGATCCGAGGGTGACGACCGTTGTGGTCGAGCACAGGGACCGGCTGGGCCGGATGAACGTCGAGCTCGTCGAGGCCGCCCTGTCCGCCACGGGCCGGCGCCTGGTCGTGCTCGATGACGGCGAGGCCGAAG
>NZ_JBFBBA010000036.1:36712-84797 GCF_040682455.1 Streptomyces sp. NPDC051183 | reverse complement strand
GCGGGTCGGTGGGTGGTGTGTCGGGTTGGGTCCACGGTGCGGCCCACTCCCGTGGGGGGTGTCTGGCGGATCTGGGCCGGGCCCGGCCCTGATCCGCCAGACACCCCCTAGGCTCGGCGCCATGACGGTTGAGGAGCTCGGCAAGGCGCGGTACGTCAGTCTCACCACCTTCCGCAAGGACGGCACGCCGGTGGCCACGCCGGTGTGGGCGGTGGCGGATGGCGGTGAGCTGTACGTGTGGACGCGCAGCGATTCCTGGAAGGTGAAGCGGATCCGCAACAACGGGCGGGTCACCGTCGCCCCCTGCGACGTACGCGGACGCCTGGCGGACGGGGCGCCGGTGGGGGAGGGCCAGGCACGGCTGCTCGACGAGGCGGGGCTGCTGCGGGTGCGTCGGCTCATGTCCCGCAAGTACACCTGGCAGTTCTGGGCGGTGGACGTGCCGGCCGCGGTGGCCCGGCGGGGCAAGCGGCCGCACACCGCGATCGGTGTCTCACTCGCCGTCAACCTTTGAGACTCCCGTAGCCCGCCCGTAACACGGGTGGGATGCAATGCGGGGATGGAGACGGCGACCTCGCTCGTGATCGGTCAACTCGCTGGATATATGCAGGGATTGACGCAGAGACTGGATCCCGGGACGGGCTGGTACGGGGAATTCCTGCGCCGGGACCCGGAAGGGATGCGGGCCTGCTTGGACGGCGCCGCGATGCCGCCGTGGGACGTGCTGGAGTCGCTGCTGGGCGACCTCGCGGCCGCGCGGGGTGCGGAGTTCGCGGAGCGGGAGGCGCGGCACGCGGCCCGGCTGCGGGCCGCCGCCGTCGCGGTGTGGGACCGGCTGCCGGGCGGGGTGGAGGAGCTGCGGACCCTGCTCGCTGCGGCCGCCGCGCAGCGGGCCGCCTCCGAGACGGCTCTGCGCGTGCTCTCCGTGCAGCTCGCCGAGGCGGTCGACCGGGCGCAGGTCGACGCGGTGGCCCGGGAGCTGGCCTGGACCCGGGACGACGCGCTGCGGGCGGCCGCCCGGCACCAGGACCTCTCGGCCCGCCTGGCCACGGTGCTCGCGCCGCCGCCCGGCACCGAACCCCTGCCCGCCGTCCCGCGACAGCGGCCCGCCGCAACCACCCCGGCGCCGCCGCTCCCCGCCCCCGCCGCTGCGCCGCCCGCGCCGGCGGGCCCGCGGTGGGGCGCGGCCCCTGCGGGCACGGACGCCTCGGCCCCGGCCGGGGGTGCGTGGGACCCGGCTGCGGCGCCCGTGGCCCCTGCTGCCGAGGGTGCGTGGGAGGCCGCCCCGGCGGGGGCTGGGGCCGGGGCTGCCCCGGGGGGTCCGGCCCGGCCTGAGGCGGGGCCGGGGGCGGCGGAGCCGGGCACGGGCGCCGCGCCGGTGGGCCGGGCCGAGGGGCGGTGGTTGCGCGGGGCGCGGCGGGGCGGCGGCGCCCGGTACGCGGGGGCCGCGGCCCCCGAGCCGCCGGCCGACCCGGTGCCGCCGGGGCACTCGGAACACGGCACGGCCCCGCGCGGGGCCCGCTTCGGCCGCCCCCGGGCGGAACCCGTGCCGCCGGGCCACCCGGAACACGCCGCCGCCCCGCGCGGGGCCGGGCACGCCCCGGCGGAGCCCGAACCCGACCCGGACCCGGCAGGACCGGCCCCCGACGCCGTCGGGGACCTCGTCGCCCGCCTGGTCGCGCTACGGGCCCAGGGCTGCAGCGGCGAGGCGCACGCGCTGCTCTGCGTGGCAGCCGCCTGGCCGGCGGGCCGACTGCCGGACCTCGCCGCGGAGTTGACACGCGCCGGGCTCGCGGCCGACTGGGCCACCTTGCTCTGGGAGGTGGCCTCCCTGCCGCCCGAGCACCTCGCCGCGGCCGCCGCCGTGCTCGGGGAGGCGGGCCGCGCGGCCGACTGCGACGCGCTGCTGCGCCAGGGCGCGGCCCGGCCCCCCGCGGAGATCGCCGAGGCCGCCCTCGCGCTCGGCGCGGCCGGCCGCACCCGGGAGGCCGACGCCCTGCTCGGCGCCTTCGTACGGCTGCGCACCGCCGAGGAGTCGGCCCGGCTCGCCCGCCGCGACCCGCAGTGGTTCGGGCCCCGCCTGCTCCGGGCCGCCGAAGCCCTCCCCGGCACGCACCACCGGGACCTGGTGCACGCCCTGCGGGTCGCGAAACCACCCTCCTCCTGACCGGAAGCGACCGCGTGCCGACCTGAAACGTCGGCACGTGCTCGTATCGTGATCGACTACTCCAACCGCGCAAGGCGCTCTTGCCCCACGCGGTGACGAGGCCTACGTTCTACTCCCTACGCACACCGTCTACGTGCGTAGAAGTCGGTGTTCCCGTCGCGAGGAGCAGCTCATGGCCCAAGTCGTCCGCGCCGCACTGGTCCAGGCCACCTGGACCGGAGACACCGAGTCGATGATCGCCAAACACGAGGAGCACGCCCGCCGGGCGGCCGCCCAGGGCGCGAAGGTCATCGGTTTCCAAGAGGTGTTCAACGCCCCCTACTTCTGCCAGGTCCAGGAGCCCGAGCACTACCGCTGGGCCGAGGCCGTCCCCGACGGCCCGACCGTCCGGCGGATGCAGGAACTCGCCCGCGAGACCGGCATGGTGATCGTCGTCCCGGTCTTCGAGCTGGAGTCCGAGGGCTTCTACTACAACACCGCGGCCGTCATCGACGCCGACGGCAGCTACCTGGGCAAGTACCGCAAGCACCACATCCCCCAGGTCAAAGGCTTCTGGGAGAAGTACTACTTCCGCCCGGGCAACCTCGGCTGGCCCGTCTTCGACACCGCCGTCGGCCGCATCGGCGTCTACATCTGCTACGACCGCCACTTCCCCGAGGGGTGGCGCGCACTGGGCCTCGCCGGAGCCCAGCTGGTCTACAACCCCTCCGCCACCTCCCGGGGCCTGTCCGCGTACCTGTGGCAGCTGGAACAGCCCGCCTCCGCCGTCGCCAACGAGTACTTCGTCGCCGCCATCAACCGGGTCGGCCAGGAGGAGTACGGGGACAACGACTTCTACGGCACCAGCTACTTCGTCGACCCGCGCGGCCAGTTCGTCGGGGAGGTCGCCAGCGACAAGGAGGAGGAACTCCTCGTCCGCGACCTCGACTTCGACCTGATCAAGCAGGTCCGCGACCAGTGGGCCTTCTACCGCGACCGCCGCCCCGACGCCTACGGAGGGCTCGTACAGCCGTGACCAACCCGACCCCCCTGCACAGCCGCCACCGCTCCGTCCTGCCCGACTGGCTCGCGCTCTACTACGCCCGCCCCATCGAGCTCACCCACGGCGAGGGCCGCCACGTCTGGGACGCCGACGGCAACCGCTACCTCGACTTCTTCGGCGGCATCCTCACCACGATGACCGCGCACGCGCTGCCCGAGGTCACCAAGGCCGTCGCCGAACAGGCCGGCCGGATCATCCACTCCTCGACCCTCTACCTCAACCGGCCGATGATCGAGCTGGCCGAGCGGGTCGCCGCGCTGTCCGGGATCCCCGATGCGCGGGTCTTCTTCACCACCTCCGGCACCGAGGCCAACGACACCGCCCTGCTGCTCGCGACGACGTACCGCCGCTCCAACCAGATCCTGGCGATGCGCAACAGCTACCACGGCCGGTCCTTCTCCACCGTCTCCATCACCGGCAACCGCGGCTGGTCCCCGACGAGCCTCTCGCCGCTCCAGACCTACTACGTCCACGGCGGGGTGCGCACCCGCGGGCCCTTCGCGGCACTGTCCGACGCCGAGTTCACCGCCGCGGCCGTCGCGGACCTGGAAGACGTCCTCGGCCAGGCCCGCGGCGGGGTCGCCGCACTGATCGCCGAGCCGATCCAGGGCGTCGGCGGCTTCACCTCGCCGCCGGACGGCCTGTACGGGGCGTTCCGTCAGGTGCTCGACCGGCACGGCATCCTCTGGATCAGCGACGAGGTGCAGACCGGCTGGGGGCGTACGGGCGACAACTTCTGGGGCTGGCAGGCGCACGCCCAGAACGGCCCGCCGGACATCCTCACCTTCGCCAAGGGCATCGGCAACGGCATGTCCATCGGCGGGGTCGTGGCCCGCGCCGAGGTGATGAACTGCCTGGACTCCAACTCCATCTCCACCTTCGGCGGTTCCCCGGTCACCATGGCGGCCGGCGTCGCGAACCTCGCGTACCTGCTGGAGCACGACCTCCAGGGCAACGCCCGCCGCGTCGGCGGGCTGCTGCTGGAGCGGCTGCGCGCCATCGCCGCCACGGTGCCCGCAGTGCGGGAGGTCCGCGGCCGGGGCCTGATGGCCGGACTGGAGCTGACCCGGCCCGGCACCGACCAGGCCGACCCGGACGCGGCGGCCGCCGTCCTGGAGGCCGCCCGCGCGGGCGGGCTGCTGCTCGGCAAGGGCGGCGGGCACAACACCAGCGTGCTGCGCATCGCGCCGCCGCTCTCCCTCACCGTCGCCGAGGCGGAAGAGGGCGCCGAGATCCTCGAACAGGCCCTGAGCGTCCTCAACTAGCCACGGGGGAGCCGAACATGAGCATCCGCACCCTGATCAGCGGCGGCCTCGTCATCACCGCCGCCGACGAACTGCACGCCGACGTCCTGATCGAGGACGGACGCGTGGCCGCCCTCGCCGCGCACGGCTCGGCCGCCGCCGAGGCCTGGACGGCCGACCGTACGATCGACGCGAGCGGGAAGTACGTCATCCCCGGCGGGGTCGACGCGCACACCCACATGGAGCTCCCCTTCGGCGGCACTTCCGCCTCGGACACCTTCGAGACCGGGACCCGGGCAGCCGCCTGGGGCGGCACCACCACCATCGTGGACTTCGCCGTACAGGGCGTCGGCCGCTCGCTGCGCGAGGGGCTCGACGCCTGGTACGCCAAGGCGGACGGCCAGTGCGCCATCGACTACGCCTTCCACATGATCCTCTCGGACGTCAACGAGCACACCCTGAAGGAGATGGACCTCCTCGTCGAGGAAGGCGTCAGCTCCTTCAAGAGTCTCATTGGCTCGCGTGACCAGGAATTTCCACGGCGGCTCGGCGACCTAGCGGGTGCGGGCGCCTCGTACTGAACGGCGCAAGGCTCGGCAGCGTCGGCTGCTGGCGTCCCAACGGCTTGTGCCATCGACCGGAACACCGCCCTTCTTGCGGTGTTCCGGTCGGCGCCCCTCTTGGTTCGGAATCGCAAGGCGAAGGGAATTCTCGGGCATGACTAGAACTCTCATTACCGGCGGCCTTGTCATCACGGCTTCCGACGAGTTGCATGCGGATGTTCTGATCGAGGACGGCCGTGTCGTGGCGATGGCCACAGCGGGCAGCCAGCAGTGGACCGCTGACCGGGTGATCGACGCCTCGCGGAAGTACGTGATCCCGGGCGGGGTCGATGCGCACACCCACATGGAGCTGCCGTTCGGCGGAACCTTCGCATCGGACACGTTCGAGACCGGTACCCGAGCCGCCGCCTGGGGCGGGACGACGACGATCGTCGACTTCGCGGTGCAGACACCCGGGCACTCCCTCCGAGAAGGCTTGGACACCTGGTACGCGAAGGCCGACGGTAAATGCGCGATCGACTACGCCTTCCACATGATCGTGTCCGACGTCAACGAGCACTCCCTGAAGGAAATGGATGGACTCGTCGAAGAAGGCGTAAGCTCGTTTAAATTGTTTATGGCATATCCAGGCGTATTTTATTCGGACGACGGCCAGATCCTGCGAGCCATGCAGCGGGCCTCCGGCAACGGCGGGCTGATCATGATGCACGCCGAGAACGGCATCGCGATCGACGTGCTCGTCGAACAGGCCCTGGCCCGTGGAGAGACGGACCCGCGCCACCACGGAGAGGTCCGCAAGGTCCTCCTCGAGGCCGAGGCGACCCACCGGGCCATCCAGCTCGCCCGCGTCGCCGGCGCCCCCCTGTACGTCGTCCACGTCTCGGCGGAGGAGGCCGTCGCTGAACTGGCTACGGCTCGTGACAAGGGTCTGCCGGTCTTCGGCGAGACCTGTCCGCAGTACCTGTTCCTCTCCACGGACAACTTGGCCGAGCCGGACTTCCAGGGGGCCAAGTACGTCTGCTCCACCCCGCTGCGGCCGCGCGAGCACCAGGCTGCGCTGTGGCGGGGGCTGCGGACGAACGACCTCCAGGTGGTGTCCACCGACCACTGCCCCTTCTGCTTCCGCGGGCAGAAGGAGCTGGGCCGGGGGGACTTCTCGAAGATCCCGAACGGGCTGCCGGGGGTGGAGAACCGCATGGACCTCCTCCACCAGGCCGTCCTGGACGGGCACATCAGCCGCCGCCGCTGGATCGAGATCGCCTGTGCGAGCCCGGCCCGGATGTTCGGCCTCTACCCGCAGAAGGGCACGATCGCGCCGGGTTCCGACGCCGACATCGTCCTCTACGATCCGCATGCCGAGCAGGTCATCTCCGCCGAGACGCACCACATGAACGTGGACTACTCGGCGTACGAGGGCAAGCGGATCACCGGACGCGTCGACACGGTCCTGTCCCGGGGCGAAGTGGTCATCGACCGGCGCGAGTACACAGGGCGAGCTGGCCACGGGGCCTTCGTCCACCGCTCCACCTGTCAGTACCTGTAAGTCACACGCACGCCCGCACGCAGCAGCAAGGAGCCATGCATGGACTTCGGCCTCGTCCTGCAAACCGACCCGCCGGCCTACCAGGTCGTCAGCCTTATGAAGCGCGCGGAGCGCAACGGCTTCCGCTACGGCTGGACCTTCGACTCCGCCGTGCTGTGGCAGGAGCCGTTCGTCATCTACAGCCAGATCCTCGCCAACACCCAGCGCATGCACGTGGGCCCCATGGTCACCAATCCGGGCACCCGCACCTGGGAGGTGACCGCCTCCACTTTCGCGACCCTGAACGACATGTACGGCAACCGCACGGTGTGCGGGATCGGCCGCGGGGACTCGGCGATGCGGGTCGCCGGACGGGCGCCGAACACCCTCGCCCGCCTCGGCGAGGCCATCGAGGTGATCCGCGACCTCGCCGAGGGCCGGGAAGCGCAGGTGGACGGCAACCCGATCCGCATCCCGTGGATCAAGGACGGGAAGCTGCCCGTCTGGATGGCGGCGTACGGGCCGAAGGCGCTGGCCCTGGCCGGGCAGAAGGCGGACGGCTTCATCCTCCAGCTCGCCGACCCCTACCTCACCGAGTGGATGATCAAGGCGGTACGGGACGCCGCCGCGCAGGCCGGCCGGGACCCCGGCTCGATCACCATCTGCGTGGCCGCCCCGGCGTACGTGGGCGAGGACCTGGCCCACGCCCGCGACCAGTGCCGGTGGTTCGGCGGGATGGTCGGCAACCACGTCGCCGACCTCGTCTCCCGCTACGGCGAGCACTCCGCCATGGTCCCGGACGAGCTCACCGAGTACGTCAAGGCCCGCCAGGGCTACGACTACAGCCACCACGGCCGCGCAGGGAACCCCTCCGCCGACTTCGTCCCCGACGAGATCGTCGACCGCTTCTGCCTGCTCGGCCCGGCCGAGGCCCACATCGAGAAGCTCCGGGCCCTGCGGGACCTGGGCGTGGACCAGTTCGCCGTTTACGACATGCACGACGCGAAGGAGGCCACGATCGACGCGTACGGCCGAGACGTCATCCCCGCGATCAACGGCTGACGCCACCGGCCCCGGCCGCTCGCGGGACCCGCACGGCGAGCAGGACGGTGTCGTCCTCCGGCTCGGAGGTCCCGGGGCTGCGCAGGAGGGACCGCAGCAGTGTCTCCAGGGGCAGTTACGGCGTGGCGGCGGCGAGCAGCCGACCGACGCGGTCGATGTGCGCCTCGATGTCCCCGTGCCGCTGCTCGACGAGCCCGTCGGTGTACAGCAGCAGCGTGCTGCCGGGAGCCATGGAGCGCCCATCACAGGTACGGGGCTCGGCCGGCAGGGCGGGGTGCAGGAGCACGTCGTGCCGGGCCAGGGTTTCGACGGCGCTGCCCGGGGTGGCCAGGAGCGGGGGAGGGTGACCGGCGTTGCTCCACCGCAGGCGCCAACGGCCGTCGGACGCGGGCGAGAGGTGGACGTGGACGATGGTGCCGCTCGCCGGGAGGAACAGCGGCTGTCCGAGCTCCGACACGCGCAGGCAGCCTCCCGGGGTTTGTGCCGGGCGGTCGCGGGCACGCGCCAACCGAACCAGTGAGCCGAAGCAACGGCCCCGGAGTTGGAGGCCCGCCATGTCAACGAGCACGCTCGTCGCGATCATCGTCCCGTCGGCGCTCGTACTGATCGCCCTCGTGGTCGGACTGTGGATGCTCTCCCGCCGACGGCACCTGCGCCGCCGGTTCGGTCCTGAGTACGACCGCACGGTCGAAGCGGAAGGCGGGCACATGGCCGCCGACCAAGAGCTGCGCGCACGGGAGCAGCGCCACGACTCCTTCGACATCAAGGAGTTGTCCCCCGAGAGCCGGGCCCGCTACGCCGGCGACTGGCGCGCTGTGCAAGAACGCTTCGTGGACCGGCCGGAAGGGGCGGTCGCCCAGGCCGACGAGCTGGTGTCCCGCCTGATGCGCGAACGCGGCTACCCGGCCGACAACTACGGCGGACGGGTACGCGACCTCTCCGTCGACCACGGCCGCACGCTGCAGCACTACCGGGCTGCCCACGACGTCAACGTGCGCACCGGCGACGGACAGGTCACGACGGAGGAGCTGCGCGGGGCCATGGTGCACTACCGGGCCCTGTTCGAGGAGCTCCTCGCCACTCAAGGAGGTCGATGACATGCAGGAGCGAGAGAACGACCAGGGCATCAGCCGGACCGGTGAGGGAGACGGGCTGACCACCGAGAGCCTGGCCCGCGGCGGCCGGCCCCGTGAGCCGGCCGTGTACCCGGGCGACGCCACCGCCGACTGGGACGACGCAGGGGACGGGCGGGAGGACGTGGGCGAGGACGCGCCGCAGGAGCGGAACGCAGAATCCGCCGACGGCACCCGCGAGGGCGACGACATTCGCGAGGGCGACGACACCGACATCGGCGAGGCCGCCCAGGACACCGCTCCCGCCCAGGACACCGCTCCCGCCCAGGACACCGCCTCCGACGAGGAACCGCTCATGGCCACCGGCGAGGCCGAAGAGCTGCGCCGCCGCTGGAGCGAGGTCCAGGGCCGGTTCGTGGACGATCCGCAGGCGGCCGTCAGCTCGGCCGACCAGCTCGTCGCCGAAGTGATGCAGACGCTCGCGGGAACGTTCTCCACCCGCAAGCAGGAACTGGAAGGACAGTGGAGCCAGGGCCATGCGGCCACCGAGGACCTGCGCCTCGCGCTCCAGCAGTACCGGTCGTTCTTCAACCGCCTGCTGGCCACCTAGCGGATCGGACGCGCCATGAACGCCCACCCCAACGGCTCGGGAGCGGTCGTCGTCACCGGAGCCACCGGCAATGCGGGCACGAGCGTGGTACGGGCCCTGGCCGCCGACCCAATGGTCACCGACGTGCTCGGCGTCGCCCGTCGGCTGCCGGACCTGCGCATCCCGGGCGTGCGCTGGGCCGCGGCCGACATCGACCCCGGCCAGGGCGGGCTGACCGAACTGTTCGAGGGCGCGCACGCCGTCGTCCACCTCGCCTGGAAGTTCCAGCCCACCCACGATCCCGTCGCCACCTGGCGGACCAACGTGCTGGGAAGCATCCGGGTCTTCGAGGCCTGCGCCCGGGCCGGGGTACGCGTGCTGGTGCACGCCTCGTCCGTGGGCGCGTACTCACCGGGTCCCGCCGACGGACGCCCCGTCGACGAGTCCTGGCCCACCCACGGCTGGCCGGGCGCCGCCTACACCCGCGAGAAGGCCTACCTGGAGCGCTACCTCGACGGCTTCCAGCTCGCCCACCCCGACATCCGGCTGGTGCGGATGCGGCCGGCGTTCCTCTTCAAGGAGGAGTCGGCGAGCGAACAGCGCCGGATCTTCGCCGGACCGCTCCTGCCCTGGCGCCTGATCCGCCCGGGCCTGCTGCCCGCGCTCCCCGCCGTGTCCGGCCTGCGCTTCCAGGCCCTGCACACCGACGACGCCGCCGAGGCCTACCGCGCAGCGGTCGTACGCCCGGTCCGCGGCCCCTTCAACCTGGTGGCCGACCCGGTGCTGGACACCGCCGCCATCGCCCGCCTCCTGCACACCCGTACGGTGCCGCTCCCCGCGGGCGCCGCCCGCGCCGCGCTCGCCGCGGCCTGGCGCATGCACCTCGTACCAGCGGCCCCGGGACTCCTCGACGCCGTCCTGCGCCTGCCCCTGCTCGACGCCGGGCGGGCCCGCGAGGAGCTGGGCTGGGTGCCGTCGGCCACCGCCACCGAGGCCGTCGCGGAGTTCCTCGAAGGCCTCCACCGCGGGGCCGGCGCCGACACCCCGCCCCTGGCCCCCGCGGCAGCGGGCGCAGCCGTCCACTGAAGGAGCAACCGCCATGAACGGTATGGAACACAAGCGCCAGGAGCCCGGCATCGGCCGCGAGGAGCAGGTGCAGGAGCACCCCGGCCCGGACCCGGTGCACCCCGAGGCCGGCAAGCCGGTGCCCGGCCGGACCCCCGAGGAGCTGAGGCGGAGGCAGGAGCGGGCCATGGCCCGCGAGCACGACGACACGTGATGAGAGCCGCGGCCGCCGGTCATCGGCGTACCGCGGCCCCTCGGTGTGCGGCCCTACATGGGGTCCATGGTCCCGCTGCCCGGGCCGTTCTGCTGCTCGCTCTTCTCACGGATGCGCATGGCCTTGTCCCTCAGCCGTTGCCGTTCCGCGGGATCCGTCGCGCGCTGGGCCGCCTGCTCCAGCTCCTCGGCCTTGTCGCGCATCTCCCGGGCTCGTTCGCTCGGCCCGCTGTTGTTGCTCATGACCGGTCCTCGGGTGGGGGAAGTGTGGTCCCCCCAAGCCAAACAGCACCGGGTCGCGCCCGCCACCCAGGCCGTCCGGCCGGGGCGAAGGGGGCGGCCGCCCCGGGAGCGGGGGCCTCAGCCGCCCCGGTCAGCCGGGGCCGGGCCTCGCGGCAGCTCGTCGTGCAGCAGCCTGCCGACGAGCGCGCCGCCGAACACGACCACGCCGATGGCGACGAGCCAGGACTGGATGACCCGAGCCACTGCGCGAAGCCCTGCCCGTTGGCGGCGTCCGCCGCCGAGACGACGATCAGACCGGCCGTCCCAAACCCGCGGTCCCGGACCCGCAGTCCCGAACCCTCCTGACATCCCTCCGTCCGCCCGGCATGGAGCCGGACGGACCGGGCAGGCGCGCGGAGCTCACCCGGCGTTTCCCGATACGAAGGGACGTGAGTGCGGTGCGCATCGCATTTCTGACCGCGGCCGCAGGGGTCGAGGAGATCGAGCTGACCAGGCCCTGGAAGGCGGTCCTCGGGGCCGGCTGGACCCCGCGGCTGGTCTCGACGAAACCGGGGGAGGTCCAGGCGATGCACCACCTGGACAAGGCCGGCACCTACCCGGTCGACCGGGTCCTGACCGGCCGTACGGACGAGAGCTTCGACGCCCTCGTCCTGCCCGGCGGAGTGGCGAATCCCGACGCGCTGCGGATGAGCGGGACCGCGGTCGACTTCACGCGCGGCTTCTTCGAGGCCGGCCGGCCGGTGGCGGCGATCTGCCATGCGCCCTGGCTGCTGGTGGAGGCCGATGTCGTCCGCGGGCGGACGCTGACCTCGTGGCCCAGCCTGGCCACCGACATCCGCAACGCGGGCGGCACCTGGGTGGACGAGCAGGTCCACGTCTGCCGGGCGGGCTCCGCCGCCCTGGTAACCAGCCGCAAGCCGGCCGACCTGGACGCGTTCTGCGCGGCGCTCTTGACCGTCTTCGGCGGCTGAAGCCGCGCCACGGGATACGGGCCACGGGGCGCTGCGGGGGTACGGGCCATCACGCGGCGGCCGCGGGCGGGGCCGAGGGTGATCCGGGCACGGCCGTCGGTCCAGCTCGTACGGACGTCCAGCACCCCGCCGAGGAGGCCGCCCTCCTGCGTTGCGACGCCGCCGGGCCCCACGGGGACCGAAGCGGCGTCTACCCACCGCGCGCCGTGCGATGCCGGTACCGATTGAAGCGGGGCAGGGCGGGCAGGCGCGGTCTGGCCGGCGAGCGGCCGGCCCGATCCCAGGGAGATGACACCCCGTGAGCATGGTGAAGGAAACGATCGACATCGACGTTCCTGTGGGCAGCGTCTACAACCAGTGGACCCAGTTCGAGGAATTCCCGCGCTTCATGGAAGGCGTGGAGGAGGTCCGCCAGATCGACGACAGTCACTGTCACTGGCGTACCGAGGTGGCGGGTGCCGCACGCGAATTCGACACGGAGATCGTGGACCAGCTGCCCGACGAGCGGATCTCGTGGCGCTCGGTGAGCGCTGACGTGTACCAGAAGGGGGTCGTGACGTTCCAGCGCCTGGACGACGCCCACACCCGGGTCAGCCTGGCCATGGACTTCGACCCTCAGGGCATGGCGGAGACGGCCGGGGACGCGCTGGGAGTGCTCGACCGGCGGGTCAAGGGAGACCTCAAGCGGTTCAAGGGCTTCATCGAGGAGCGCGGCCGGGAGAGCGGCGCCTGGCGCGGGCGGATCACCCCCGCGGACGCGGCGGGTTCCACCTCCGCCGGGGCGGGACTGCGGCGCGGCGCCGCACCGCCCGAGATGCCGAAGCCGGCCGGACGCACCCCCATGGGGACGACGGCCGAGGTGCCCCTCACCGGCCCGGACGACATGGGCCGGGCCTGACCGTCCCTTCACCGCCCCGGGCCCGCTGCACGTGCAGCGGACCCGGGGCGGGGCGGGTTCCGGGGACCCCGCTCCTGCGCCCTCGCGGGCCGGCACGCCGACCTCGTGATCGCCACCGAACCGAGATCACGACCCTCCTGCACCTGCTGGCCGGCCTGGCCCCGCGGCCCGGGACGAGCGCCGGGCCCCGGCCTCCCGGCCCGCCGGGGATTGGTGAAGGAGCACGGCAATGACGTCCCACTCCAGCCGCCGCCGCAGCCGCGCGGCGAGATCGACATGGCCGACGCCGACGGCCTGTGCAAGGACCTCACCACGGCGCTGGAGTCCAGCCGTAGCGGCCTCGACGTCGACCTGTCCGGCGTCACCTTCTGCGACAGCTCGGGCCTGCACGTCCTGCTGGACCTGAACGGCCTGGCCCTGAAGGCCGGGAAGTCCCTGGTGCTGACCGCCCTCAGCCGCCCCGTCGCCCGCCTGCTCGACCTCACCGGAACCCGGAGCAGGCTCACCGCCGGCGGTGAGCCCGGGACGGCGTCGTAGCCGCGGTTGCCGGACCCCCGCTGCTTGCCGGTACCGGGACCGGGCTGGCAGCCTGGCCCGGTACCGGCTCCGGAGCGGGGCCGGAGCGAACCGGGGGATCGCCATGAGTCTCAGAACCGCTGCCGTCACCGTCGCCGTTCTCGCCGCCGCCGTCACCGCGGGGGCCACGCCGTACGCCAACCACGCCCCGTCGGCCGGCACGGCGACCGTCGCCCAGGACGGCAACTTCGAGCACCTCGACCCGCAGCAGCAGTCCATTGTCGGGGACCTCGCCACGAACTAGTGCCTCGGGCACGCCTAGGGTGTGCGGGTGACCCGTTCCGACGCCGTACCGAAGACACGTTTCCTGGTCCTGCACGACTACGGCATGGGCAGCGTCTGGTGGTGGGTCCATGCCCGGTCCGAACAGGAGGTGCTGGAGACCTTCGCCGACGTGGAGGTCGTGCACACCGAGGCCACCCGCGCGAAGGCCGAGACGTGGGGTCTGGACGAGGCCGACGTCGACGGACCGACGGCACCGCCCGGCCTGGCCGAGGCCCGAGCCGAACGGGACGCCCAGCGCGGCATGCCCGGCTTCGGCGCCCTGGCCGGCCGGGACCTGTTGTACCTGAGCCGCCGGTGGGACGAGGACGACGACCCGGTGGTCTACCTGATGGAGGTCGGCCCCGATGGTCGTCGGCTCCGCCAGGTCGAGCTGACCGAGGACGGATCGGCCTACCGGAGCACTCCGGAGGACTGGCCCTTCAACCCGCCGTGGGTGGACCGCTACGCCCCCGCGTGGGTGCCGTTCGTGATCGGCCGAGACGAGTTCGAGGCCCAGTGGACCCGGGCCGTCCACGATCCGAGCCGCTGGGATTGAGGGTCCGCCCGGCACGGGCCCTCACCGCCCCGACGGGCCTAGCTAGTCCGTTTCCGGGCCCCAGCCGTTGGGGCAGGACTGCGGCTTCGTGCCGTAGACGTAGGCCACGAAGTCCTTGAGTTCCGGGACCCAGTAGGGCCACTTGTGCTCGCCCGCGCCCTGGCAGTAGCGGTGGGGCACCGCGCGGTCCTTCAGGTCCTGGTGCAGGGCGGCGGTGCCGGCGCCGATGTCGGTCTCACCGGTGCCGCCGGCCCCGCCCGCGTACAGCGCCATCTTCCCGCCGTACGAGGCGTACTTGCCGTCCAGAGCCAGGTTGACCGGGTTCTGGCCGGGCCAGGTGGCGGGCGGGCCGAAGACCGTGGCCATCCGGTACGGGGTGTCGCCCGTGACGCGGAACTTGCCGTCGAACAGCCCCGTCCAGAGGATCGAGGCCCCCACCGTCCAGGCGGAGTCGGCGATGACGGCCTGCGCGCCCGGGTGGTAGATGTCCGTCCCCGGGGAGAAGGCGCCGACGGCCGAGAACACCTGCGGGTACCGTCCCGCGTAGCGCAGGGCCCCGTACCCGCCCATGGACACGCCCGCGACGGCCCGCCCGGAAGCGGCCTTCACCGTGTTGAAGTTGGCGTCGATCCAAGGGACCAGCTGCCCCACGTGGAAGGTCTCCCACTGCGGGGCGAAGAAGCCGTCCGTGTGGCCGGGCCAGTCGCTGTACCAGCCCGCCTTGCCCGCCTCCGGCATCACGACGATGCCGTCGAAGGCCGAACCCGCAAGGGCGGCCGTGACATTGCCCTCGTCGGTCTTCGACCATTGCTCGACGTCACCCGTGCCGCCGTGGAGCAGGTACAGCACGCGGTACGGGCGGGCCGGGTCGCGCTGGTAATCCGCCGGCAGCAGGACCCGTACGCGCACCGGTACCTGCACCGGATCGATCGTCGGGGTCCCGCCGTGCGGGGCGAAGACCGCGGCGGTGGTGACCGAGGCGTCGCCCATGCGTCCGCCCTGGCCGGCGGCGACGGACCAGGACCGGAGGGTCAGCCCGGCGGCGTTGGGCGAGGGCAGCGAGGGCAGGGCGAAGGGGCCCGCGGCGCCCGCGGGACCGGCCGGCACGGAGAGGGCGAGCGCGGCGGTGGCGAGCAGCGACAGTACGCGGCGCAGGACGGCGGGACGGCGCACGAAGACTCCCGGAGGGGGTGTAAACCGGCGGGGCCACGCCGGTTTAACACGCCCGCCCCGCACCCACCAGGAGGTACGCACGCTTCCGCTCCGACGCCCCCGGACCCCCCCCGGGCGGCCGGTTCACCGGGAGTCCACCCGGTGTCCCACGGGTTGACGCGATCGACGGTGGGGTTTGTCAGCGGGCCGTGCTTTGCTGGAGGCATGATCGATGAATTCCTCGCCCGTGACCTGTCCGCCGTCGAAGAAGCCGTACGCAAGGCCGCGGCGGTCGAGATCATGCCGAGATTCCGCCAGCTCGCCGACCATGAGGTGGACGAGAAGAACGGCCCCCACGACCTGGTGACCGTCGCCGACCGCAAGGCGGAGGAGCACCTCACGGCCTCCCTCACGCGCCTGCTGCCCGGCTCGGCGGTGGTCGGCGAGGAGGCGGTGCATTCCGATCCGACCGTGTACGGGGCGCTGCGCGCCGACGCCCCGGTGTGGATCGTCGACCCGGTCGACGGCACCCGCCAGTTCGTGCACGGCGACCCCGGCTTCTGCACCCTGGTCGCGCTGGCCCACCGCGGGGAGCTCCTCGCCTCCTGGACCTTCGCCCCGGCGCTGGAGGAGATGGCGACCGCCGTGCGCGGGCAGGGCGCCTTCGTCAACGGCGAGCGCATATACAGCGGCGCGCCGGAGCCGGGCGCCGAACTGCGGGTCGCCACGGCCCACCCGTTCTACACGTCCGGGGAGGACAAGCGGGCCCTGGCACGGCTGGACGTGCCCGGGGTCGCCGCCAGGGCGTGCGGGTCGGCGGGCCTGGAGTACCTGAAGGTGGCCCGCGGAGAGATGGACGGTCTGGCCTTCACCTGGCCCTCGGCCTGGGACCACGCGGCGGGGCTGCTGCTGGTCGCCGAGGCGGGTGGCGCGCAGAGCACGGTCGCCGGTGTCCCCTTCCGGGTGGACCGGGACAACGTGCTGCCGTTCGCGGTGGGCCGCGACGAGGCCACGGCGGTACGGATCCGCGAGCTGCTGCGGGGGGCGTGAGCGGGCGCGGCGGGGCCGTGCCCGGGCCGGGCCTGTGCGGCGCGTAGGGGCCGTGCCCGAGCCGGGCGTGCGAGCCCGCGTGTAGACGGGCGGAATACCCTGGGGGTGGTGCCGCTGCCGGACGAAGGAGTCGCAAGTGCCGTCGATTCTCGATGCGGTCGTGGTGGGGGCGGGGCCCAACGGGCTGACGGCCGCCGTCGAACTGGCACGGCGCGGATTCTCCGTGGCCGTCTTCGAGGCCGCCGGCACCGTCGGCGGCGGAGCGCGGACCGAGGAGCTCACCCTCCCCGGCTTCCGGCACGACCCCTGCTCGGCCGTGCACCCGCTGGGCGTCGGCTCGCCCGTCTTCGCCACCATGCCGCTGAAGCGCTACGGGCTGGAGTGGCTGCACGCCCCGCTGCCCATGGCGCACCCCTTCGACGACGGCACGGCCGCCGTGCTCTCCCGGTCGGTCGCGGAGACGGCCGCGTCCTTCGGGCCGCGCGACGCGGGCGCGTACCGGCGGCTGGTCGAGCCGTTCCTCGGCAAATGGGACACCCTGGCCCGGGACTTCATGTCCCTGCCGTCGACGGCGCTGCCCCGGGACCCGCTCACCCTGGCCCGGTTCGGCCTCGCCGGGCTGCCGCCGTCCACCTGGCTGCTGCGCCGCTTCCGGGACGACCGCGCGCGCTCCCTCTTCGCGGGACTCGTCGCACACGTCATCGCCCCCCTGGGCGGCATCGCCACCGGCGCCGTCGGGCTGGTCTTCGCCCTCGCCGCGCACGCGGGCGGCTGGCCCATGCCGCGCGGCGGCTCGCAGTCGGTGTCCGACGCCCTCGCGGCGTACCTGCGGGACCTCGGCGGCGCCGTCCACACCGGCTTCGAGGTCAAGCGGCTCGATGACCTCCCGCCCGCGCGGGCATACGTGTTCGACACCTCGCCCGCCGCGCTGGCCCGCATCGCCCGGCTGGGACGCGCGTACGACGGCTACAAGTACGGCGCCTCCGTGTTCAAGATCGACTACGCGCTTTCCGGCCCCGTGCCCTGGACCGCCGAGGAGGCCCGCCGCGCGGGCACCGTCCAGATCGGCCCGACCACCCGGGACATCGACGCCGCCCTGCAACTCGCCTCCGGCGGCCGGGCTCCGCGCAACCCCTTCCTCATCACCGCGCAGCCCAGCCTCGTCGACCCCGGCCGCGCGCCCGAGGGCAAGCACGTGTTCTGGGCGTACGGCCACGTCCCCGCGCGCTGGGACGGCGACCTCACCGACGCCGTCGAGCGCCAACTGGAGCGCTTCGCACCCGGCTTCCGCGATCTGGTCCTGGCCCGCGCCACGGCCGGCCCGCCCGAACTCGCCGCCCGCAACCCCAACTACGTCGGCGGCGACATCGCCTGCGGCGCGGCCTCGGGACTCCAACTCCTGCTGCGCCCGAAGCTCTCCCTCTCCCCGTACACGACTGCCCACCCGGCCGTCTTCCTGTGCTCCTCCGCCACCCCGCCGGGCCCGGGCGTCCACGGCATGTCGGGCCACAACGCGGCCAAGGCCGTCTGGCGCCACCTGCGGCACGCGTAGCCGGCACCCCGGCACGCCAACGGCAGTCGGGCCGCAGCCCGGGTACCGGGCCGGGGCCGGGGCCGGACCCCGGAGCCGATGGCCGAGGCCGGGCTCGGCGGCAACCGGCTGAGCGGAGCCCCGCTCGTCACCGGCGGCGCCACCGACGACCGCCCGGCCGCCCGGTCCGGTGACGCCGCGGACGACGATCGAGGAACCGCTGGGACCGGACTGCCGCGTCATCGCCGACGGCGGTGCCGAGCGGGTCGACCGGTCGGTCCGGGCCCCCATCCCGGCCGCCCGGCCATGGGTACGGGACTCATCGCCCGGCCCGCCCTCCAGCCGCGGGAACGCCCCTGGCCCGCGTGGTCCAGGTGGCGATGAGCGGGCCGGCCCCTTGCTCCGGCTGCTGTGCCGCAGCCTGCGGCGTCCCGGGCCCCTGGACGCCCTCGCGGCCCGCCCGTCGCGCTCCGTCTGCTGCGAGCACCCCGCCGGGAGGGGTCGGTGACCGGGAGCGCACCCTCGTCATCGCCGCGGCCGTGCTCTCCGTCGGGTCGAACCGCTGGGGGCGGGCGACGGCCGCCGTCGCGTCCCGGGCCCCCGTACGCCCGCCCGTCGCGCTCCGGCTGCTGCGAGCCGCACCGCCCCGGCGGTGCGGCGTCCCCCGGTGGCTGGGCGCCGCGCCCGGCGGCTGGTGGGGAGCCCCGGTCCGCTGCACCGTCCCCTTCCGGGGCACGTGCCGCGGCGGCCGTAGCGGCGGCCGCCACCCGACGCAGCGCCCCGATCCGAGCCCTCGGATAGGGTGAATCGGTAGGAATCAGCCCCCCGGGGTGAGGTCGGTGCATTGGACACTTACCAGGAGACGAGCGAGGTGCCGGATCAGCCGACGGCGGCTGTCGGGTACGCGGGCGTGCTCCGCGAGCTGCTGCCGATCGCCCTGTGGCGGGAGGACGCCGACGGGCGCGTCGTCGAGTGGTCGCTGGCCGCCCAGGACCTGCTCGGCCACCGCCCCGACGACATCCTGGGCCGCCCCGGCAGCTCCGTGCTCGTCCCCGACGCCAACCGGGAGCTCGCCGACGACCTGACGCGCCGCGTCCAGGCCGGCGAAACCGTCGTCGGCACCCTGCCCGTCCGGCACCGCGACGGCCACACGGTCCCGATGGAGATGTGGATCGTCCCCGCCGCGGACCCCCAGGGGCGCACGGGGGCCATGCTCATCGCCGTGGAGACCTCCGAGGTCCTGCGCATGCGGGACTCCCTCGCCGCCCTCCAGAGCCTCTTCACCCAGTCGCCCATCGGCCTCGGCACCCTCGGCACCGACCTGCGCTTCCTGCGCGTCAACGACGCACTGGCCCGGATGAACGGCGTCCCCGCCGCCGAGCACGTCGGCAAACGGCTCACCGAGGTCGTGCCCGGGGTCAACGCCGACGCGCTGGAGCTGCTGATGCAGCAGGTCCTGGACCGGGGCACCGCCGTCGTCGACGTCCGCCGCACCGGGCGGACCGCCGCCGATCCGGAGACCGACCGGACGTGGTCCTGCTCGTACGCCCCGCTGCTCGACGGCTCCGGCCGCCCGCTCGGCCTGATCGCCTCCCTCATCGACATCACCGACGGGCAGCGCGCCCAGGCCGAGGCCGAGCGGGCCCGGCACCGCTTCGCCCTGCTCGCCGAGGCCGGCACCCGGATCGGTACGACGCTGGACCTGCACCAGACCGCGCAGGAGATCGTGGAGGTGCTGGTACCGCAGCTCGCGGACTCGGCCGACGTACAGATGCTCGCGGCGGTGCTGGAGCCCGACGACGCCGGAGCCTCCACGCGCGGGGTCCTGCGGCGCCTCGCCGCGGTCTTCCCGGACCCGGCGGCGCCCACGGCCAGACTGGTCGCGGGACAGACCTTCCAGATCCCCGAGGGCACCGTCTACGAGCGCGTCATCGCCGAGGGACGGCCGATGAACCTCTACCTGTCCGACATTCCGGCGCTGATCAGGGAGCCGGGGCCGAGCGCCGAGGCGCTGCGCACCTACCTGGCCACCCTCGGCTCGGCCCGCCTGATCCCGCTGGTCGCGCGCGGCCGGGTGCTCGGCGCGGTCGCGGTGACCCGGATGAAGGGGCGCGAGCCCTTCGACGAGCAGGACTGCGTCCTCGTGGACGAACTGGTCGCCCGGGCGGCGCTCAACATCGACAACGCCCGCATGTACACCACCCAGCGCGCGGCGGCGCTGACCCTCCAGCGCAGCCTCACCAACAGCGACCTGCCCGAGGTCACCGGACTGGAGCTGACCGGCCGCTACCTGCCCGCCAGCGACCACGACGTCGGCGGCGACTGGTTCGACGTGATCCAGCTGCCGGGCGGCCGGACCGGCCTGGTCATCGGCGACGTGATGGGCCACGGGATCCACGCGGCCGCCGTGATGGGGCAGCTGCGCACGGCCGTACGGACCCTGGCGCGGCACGACGTGCCACCGGCGCGGATGCTCCGCTCCCTGGACGCCGTCGTGGCCGACCTCGGCGAGGACGAGATGGCGACCTGCGTCTACGCCGTTCACGACCCGGCGACGGGCAACTGCGTGATCGCCCGCGCCGGGCACCCGCCGCCGGCCGTCGTGGCCTCGGACGGGAGCATCACCTTCCTCGACGGGCCGGCCGGCACTCCGCTGGGCACCGGCGGGCACGATTTCCGCACCGAGGTGGTGCGGCTGCCCCCGGGGAGCCTGCTCGTGCTGTACACCGACGGCCTGATCGAGGCCCGCGACCGCGACCTGGACCAGGGAATGGCCGAACTCGCGGCGGCGCTGCGGGCGGCCGGGCAGCCCCTGGAGGAGCTGTGCGACGGGATCCTGGCGAGGCTGCTGCCGGGGGATCCGCAGGACGACGTGGCCGTACTGCTGGCCCGTACGGTGGCACCGCCGGTCCCGTAGACCCGGCAGACCCCGTGGACCCGCGCGTACGGACGCCCGGGCGCGGCCCGGGCCCGCCTCACCAGGCCAGGTCCTCCAGCGCGTCCAGGTCCGGTACGGCCGACTCGAACGGCTCCGCCCCCCCGGTCAGCGGCAGCTCCGCCCAGATCACCTTGCCCCGCTCGGTGTAGCGCGTGCCCCACCGCTCGGCGTACTGCGCGACGAGGAACAGACCGCGCCCGCCCTCGTCGGTGGTGGCCGCGTACCGCAGGTGCGGGGAGGTGCTGCTGCCGTCGGAGACCTCGCAGATGAGGGTGCGGTCGCGCAGCAGCCGGACCCGGACGGGGGCGGAGCCGTACCGGATGGCGTTGGTGATCAGCTCGCTGAGGATGAGCTCGGCGGTGAAGGAGATGTCTTCCAGACCCCAGTCGGCCAGCTGCGCCGAACCGGCGTTGCGCACCCGGGAGACTGCCGCCGGATCGGCGGGCACGTCCCACTCCGCGATGTGGCCCGGGTCGAGGCGGCGGGTGTCGGCGATGAGCAGCGCGATGTCGTCGCTCGGCGAGGGGAAGAGCAGCGCGGCCAGGATGTCCGAGCAGGCCTGGTCCGGGCTGCGGCCGGGCCGGGAAAGGGTGTCGCTCAGCATCCCGAGACCGGTGTCGAAGTCCCGGTCGCGGTCCTCCAGCAGGCCGTCGGTGAACAGTACGAGCCGGCTCGCCTCCGGCAGGTGCAGCTCGGTGGTCTCGAAGGGCATCCCGCCGACGCCCAGCGGCAGCCCCACCGGCAGCTCCGGGTACTCCACGCGCCCGTCGGGGCCGACCAGCGCGGGCCCGGGGTGGCCGGCGCTGGCCATGGTGCAGCGCCCCGAGGTGGGGTCGTAGACCGCGTACAGGCAGGTGGCGCCGGTGACGCCGGCGGACTCCCCGGCCCCGGCCCCGCCCTCCTCGGCGTCCGGGTCGGCACCGGACTCGTCCTGGTCGATCCGGTCGATCAGCTCGTCCAGGTGCCCCAGCAGCTCGTCGGGCGGCAGGTCCAGGGTGGAGAAGTTGTGCACGGCGGTCCGCAGCCGGCCCATCGTGGCCGCCGCGTGCACGCCGTGGCCGACGACGTCGCCCACGACCAGGGCGACGCGCGCACCCGGCAGCGGGATCACGTCGAACCAGTCGCCGCCCACCCCGGCCTTCGCGGGCAGGTAGCGGAAGGCGACGTCCACGGCGCTCAGGTCGGGCAGCACCCGGGGCAGCAGGCTGCGCTGGAGGGTCACGGCCATCGCGTGCTCGCGGGTGAAGCGGCGGGCGTTGTCGATGGAGACGGCCGCCCGCGCCGCCAGCTCCTCGGCGAAGGACAGGTCCTCCTCGTCGAAGGCCTCCGGGGTGTCGGCCCGCCAGAAGTTCGCCATGCCGAGGACCACACCGCGCGCCTGGAGCGGTACGGAGATCAGCGAGTGCAGTCCGTACTCCAGGGCCACCCGGGTCCCCTCGTGGTCCTGGGCCCGCCAGCCGAACGCGGCGTTCAGATCCGCCGCCAGCACCGCCCGCCCGGCATCCAGGGCGGCCGCCATCGGCGCCGTCGGCACGATGAACCGGATGGTGTCGCCCACCGGCTGCAGCGGGGTGTCCGCGCGGATCCCGCTCAGGGCGGCCCGGCGCATCTCGGTGTAAGCGCCGGACACGAGGGAGGGCTCCTCGCCGCGCAGCACCGGCTCCAGCAGCTCGACGGTGACGAAGTCGGCGAAGCGCGGGACCGCGACCTCCGACAGCTCCTCGGCGGTGCGCACCACGTCCAGCGTGGTGCCGATCCGCACGCCCGCGTCGTAGAGCAGCTGGAGCCGGCCGCGGGCGACCTCGGCCCGGCCGGAGAGCGCGGCGAGCTCGGTGGAGTCGCGCAGGGTCATGACGGTGCCGGAGGGGCTCCCGGCGTAGGGCTTGGTCGGCCGTACGTTGACGGCGAGCAGCCGGTCTCCCGCCAGGTGGACCTCGTCCGTCGCGACCCGGCCGGAGGAGAGCAGGGCGGCGGTGCGCGGGTCGAGGCCCAGGTCGCCGACGTGCCGCTGCTCGGCGTCGGGCGGCAGGTCCAGGAGGCGGCGGGCCTCGTCGTTGGCGAGGACGAGCCGGCCGTCGGAGCCGATGATGAGCACGCCCTCGCGGACGGCGTGCAGAACGGCCTCGTGGTGCTCGTTCATCCGGGTCATCTCGGCCTCGCCGAGACCGCGGGTCTGGCGCCGCAGCCGCCGGCTGACGAGGGCGGCGCCGCCGGTGCCGAGCAGCAGGGCTCCGAGTCCCGCGCCGATGAGGAGCGGGAGCTGTCCCTCGACCACGTCGCCGACGTTGGCGACGTCTATGCCGGTGGAGACCAGTCCGACCACGGCGCCCGTGGAGTCCCGTACGGGCACGACGGCGCGGACCACGTCGCTCGGCTGCCCCCTGAAGGTCTCGGTGAAGGACTGCCCGGCCCGGGCGCGCGAAAGGTCGCCTGTGGCGCGCTTGCCGATCAGCTCGGGGCGGGGGTCGGTGTACCGGACCCCGTCGGGGCTCAGGACGGCGATGAAGTCCACCCCGGAGGCCCGGCGTGCGCCCTCGGCCAGGGGCTGGAGCTCGGCGCCGGGGTCCCGGGCCGCCAGCGCGGCCGGGAGGCCGGGCGCGTGGGCGAAGGCTTCGGCGGCCGCGAGCGAGCGGTGGCGGGCGTCGCGCTCGCTGTCGTACCGGGCCTGGAACACCAGCGCCACGACGGCCGCGGTGATCAGCAGCAGCACGATCACGGCCTGGAGGGCGAAGACCTGACCGGCGACACTGCGGGCACCCAGGGGCGTGCCCCTGGGTCGGCCAAAGCGTCCGGTCATGAGCCATTTCTAACACTGTCGTCCCGGTTCCGGGGGGCGGCGGCCGCGCGGTGGGCGCGCGGGCTGATCCCGACGTACGAGGTGAAGTGCTGGCGGAAGGTGACCTCGCCGGCGAATCCGGTGCGCCGGGCCACCTCGGGGACGGGGTGGTCGGTGCGCTCCAGCAGTTTGCGGGCCTCGTCGAGGCGGTGGCCGAGGAGCCATTTGTGCCGGGTGGTGCCGGTGGCGGCGACGAAGTGCCGGGCGAAGGTGCGCGGCGACATGCCGGCCCAGCGGGCCGGGGTGGCCACGTCCGGCGGCTCGTGCAGCCGGCGCAGGGCCCGCTCCCGTACGGCGGCCGGCGCCTCCGCCGTCCGGTCGGCGGCGGGTGTCGGGCGGTCCGGGTACTGGGCGTGGTCGCCGGTGCGGAAGGGGCCCGTCACCATGGAGCGGGCGATGGCCGCGCGAGCCGGTCGGTCCGCGGCCGGGGGCCAGGGGCAGGCCGCCGGACGGCGGGACGGGGCCGGGGCCCGGGGCCCACCGGCGCAGCTCGCCGCTGGGCAGGGAGCCGTGACAGAGACCGGGATCAGGCCCGGGTTCGAGATCGCTGCCAACAGCGCCCTGCTGGCCATCGACGTCCGGAAGGGCTTCGACGGCGCCTCGTCCTGGGGGCCGCGCGACAACCCGGCCGCCGAGGCGGACCTCGCCGCCCTGATGGGACGCCCGGCAGGAGACCGGCCGCCCGGTGGTCCTCGTACGGCACACCTCGCGTCCTCGTGCCCCTCGACGCCACCCACACCTTCGACCTCGCCGGCCCGGACGGACTGCACCTGACGGCCGACCAGCTTGCCACCGCCACCGTGGTCAACCTCCAGGGTGGCGGGTTCGCCCGTGTGCTCACCGCGGAGGCGCTGCTCGCCGCGGCCCGCCCGGCCGCGGCGGACCGGCTCGCCGCGGCCCGCCCGGCCGCGGCGGACCGGCTCGCGAGCACCTCCTGATGCCGTGGACCCCACCGGTCACAGCGCCGGCCAGGTGCACCCGGACGGGTGGCCCGATTTTCGGCCAGCGCGTCCCGGGCGGGGCGAGGGCGGTCCTACCATCGGGCCCATGGTGGTCTGCTGGCCCTTCCACGGGCGCGCTGCGGAAGTCATCCGGGCGCGCGCGGCGCTGACCGGGCGGGGCCCGGCGGGGACGCGCGGGGTGCTCCTGGTGGGCGCGGCCGGGGCCGGAAAGTCCTGGCTCATCGACGAGGTCCGGCGGACCCTGCCCGAACTGCCGCTCCTGGAGGGCTCGGAGGGGACGCGGACCGTGCCCCTGGGGGCGCTGGCCCCGCTGCTGCCCGAGCGGATGGACCCCGGGACGAACCGGTGGCGCTGTGCGGCCGAGGCCCTCACCGGAGCCGTGGTCTGCGTCGACGACGCCCACCTGCTGGACCCGATGTCCGCCGCACTGCTGCAACGCCTCGTACATGATGGGGAGTTGGGGTTACTCGCCGCCGTGCGCACCGGGGCCGCGATGCCCGACGGGCTGCGGCGGCTCAGCGAGGACCGGTTCCTGGACCGCCTCGAACTCGCGCCGTTCACCCCGGCCGAGACCAGTGCCCTGCTGGGCGCGGCGCTGGGCGCGGTGTCCGAGGCCGCCACCGCCCGGCTCCACGAACGCTCGCGGGGGAACCCGCTGCTGCTGCGGGAGCTGGCGCTCACCGCCGTGGACTCCGGCGAACTCCGCCTGGAGGACGGCCAGTGGGGGGCGCCGCCCGGCACCCCGCCCGGCCCGCCCGCCGCACGGATCACCGACCGGGTGGCCGACCTGGTGGAGAACCGCATCGGCGGGTACGGACAGGACCGGCCGCAACTGCGCGAGGTCCTGGAACTCGTGGCCCTGGGCCAGCCGTTGGAACTGTCCCTGCTGCTCGGACTGGTCGACGTCCGGCTGGTGGAAGAGGCCGAGGACCGCGGACTGCTGACCCTGGCCGACGAGGGCCGGCGGACCTACGTGCGCACGGCCCATCCGCTGTACGCCGAGGTCGCCACGGCGCGCTGCCCCCGACTGCGCGGACGGCGCCACCACCGGGCGCTGGTACGGGCGGTCGAGGCGGCCGGCGCCCGCCGCGCCGGGGACGCGCTGCGGCTGGCCGAGTGGCGGCTGGCCGGCGGACTGACCGAGGACCCCGTGCCCCTGCTGGCCGGGGCGCGGGCCGCGTGGGCGGCGTACGACACGGCCTCGGCCGTACGGCTGGCCTCGGCGGCCCGCGACGCGGGCGGCGGAACCGAGGCCGCACTGCTCCTCGCGGAGGCCCTGAGCTGGGCCGAACGGTACGAGGAGGCCGAGCGGGTGCTCCGGGAGTGCGCCGGGCTCGCCATGAGCGACGTACAGCGCATCCGGCACGCGGTGCTGCGCGCGCACGGCCTCAGCTGGGGGCTGCGCAGCTTCGCCGACGCCGAACGGGCGCTGGACGAAGCCGAGTCGGCGGTCAACGACCCGGCGCTGCGCTGGGAGGCGGGCGCCCGGCGGGTGGCGCTGGTGGGCGCCCAGGGGGACTTCACCGCCGCGCTCGGGCTGGCCGGGCGGCTGCTGGCCCGGCCGGTGGAGCCGAGGCGCACCGGGGCGCTGCTGACCACGACGGCCGTGGCCCACGCCTACACCGGCCGCCCGGAGGAGGCCCGCCGCGAGGTCGCGCGGGCCGCGGCCCTGCTGGGGCGGGAGCCCGCGGAGGTGCTGCCGCTGCGACTGGCGGAGTTCGCGGCCGAGTTCTGGGCCGGCAGCCTGGACGGCGCCGACCGGGCGGCCGACGCGTTCGCGGAACTGCTGCGGCGGCGCGGCGACTGGCCCGTGGCGGAACGCTCGGTCGACGCCCTGTACGGGGCCGTACTGCTGTGGCGGGGCCGGCCGGGACCCGCGCTGGCCCGTTTCCGGGCCGGCATCGCCGCGCGCGGGCCCGGCTACTACGACACCTCCCACCTGGGCGGCGCCGCGCACGCGGCGGCGCTCGCCGGGGACGCCGCCCGGGCCGAGTCCCACCTGGCGGCGGCCGACCGGGGCTCGGCCGCCGTGCCGGTGGTCTTCGACCAGTGGACGGAGCTCGCGCGGCCGTGGGTCGCGGCGGCCGGGGGCCGGGTGACCCGGGCGGTGGAACTGGCCCGAGGCGTCGCCGACGGGGCCCGGGCCGCCGCGCTCCCCGGCTTCGAACTGCTGGCCCTGCACGACGCGGCCCGCCTCGGCGGGACCGGCGGGGCCCGGTCGGTGGCCGCGCGGATGCGGGAGGTCGCCGCAGCCCACCAGGGCGCGCTCGCGGCGGTGTGCGCGGCGCACGTCGCCGCGCTGGCGGGCCGGTCGGGGACCGGACTGTGGGAGGCGGCGCAGGAGTTCGAGCGGCTGGGCTACGGGCTGTTCGCCGCGGAGGCGGCGGCCGGTGCGGCGCGGATCGCCCCCGGAGCCGCGGCCCGGGCGGCGGCCGCCCGGGCCCACATGCTGGCCGCGCGCTGCGCCGGGGTCTCGGCGGCCGCCGTCCCCGCCCTGGCGGGCCTGGCCGCCCCGGCCCTCACCCCGCGCGAACGGGAGATCGCCGCGCTGGCCGCCCAGGGCCTGGCCTCCCGCGCCATCGCGGACCGCCTGATCCTGTCCCCGCGCACCGTCGACAACCACCTCACCAGCATCTACGCCAAGCTCGGCATCCCGGGCCGCACCGACCTGGCCGCGGTACTGGCGCCGTAGGCCGCCACAGCGGCTTCGGCGCCCGCGCGGCTACTCCAGGGTGCCGCTGAGCAGCGCCGCGGCCGAGCAGCCGGACGGCGCCGGGGCCGCCGGGGGCCGGCCGACCGTGCGGCAGGTCAGCGTGATCGTGATCTCCTCCTTCGGCCCGGCGAGCAGGGCCGAGGCCCAGTGGAAGTCCTGTTCGCGGAAGTTCTCCAGCGCGGGCGCCAGCAGCGGCTTGCCGCCCACCGAGAAGGTCACCGTGCCCGAGTCGCCCTGCGGGTTCTCCAGGACCAGGTCGGTCAGCCGCAGCACCTTGTCGTCCGGGACCGTGAAGGTCGTGCTCTTGGTGCCGCCCGCCGCGGCCGACGCGGTCAGCCGGTACGAGAACAGGTTCGCCTGGGGCTGCGCCGCCGGGCCGGTGCCCGGGGTGGGCGACGTGGTCGGGCCGGGGCCCGGCTTGCCCCCGCCGGGGCCCGCCGAGGCGGCGTCCGCCGCGCGGTCCGCAGTGTCCTTGGCGTCCGCCGCCTTCGACTCGGCCGCCTGCACCGGGCCCTTGACGGCCTCCTTGGCCGCGCCGCGCACCACCGGCCGCAGCAGCGCGAACCACGCCACCGCGAGCAGCGCGAGCAGCGCCAGCACGGCGATCAGCGCCTTGAGGGCGGCCGCCGTGAGGACCGGCCGGTGCAGCAGGGTCCCGTCGAGCGTCACCGGGTCCACGCCCTCCGCGGGCGCCGCCGTCACCTGGAAGGGGTGCGGGGTGGGCACCCCGCGCCACATCCGCCGCCTCGCGCGCACGGGCACCCGTACGAACGCGGCCCGGCCCGGAGCCACCACGGTCGGCGCGGCGGGCAGCGTGAAACGCAGCGCCTCGGACTGGTCCTTGGCCGCGAGGGAAACGGTCAGCGGATGGTTCCCCCGGTTGTCCAGGGCGAGTTGGAAACGGGCGCCGGTGCGGCCCTGGCTCATCCGGGGAGTCAGCTCGGCGGTGAAGTCCGCGTACGCCCCGATGTCCAGCAGGCCTTCCGGGACCGTCGCGTGCTCGGGCTGTTCCTGCGGCAACACCCGTACCGCATAGGCGAGTTCCCCCGGCGGGACGGTGGAGTCCCGGGGCGGCCGGACCACCAGCTCGACCGTGCCCGCCGTGTTCGGCATCAGGGACAGCGTCGACGGCTCGACCACCGTCCAGGCCGCGGCGGGCCCCAGCACCTCGAAACCGTAGGCCTCGACGAGGTGGCCGCTGTTGCGCAGCTCCAGAGGGATCCGGATCTCGTCCCCGGGCATGACGGAGGCCGGGGAGGCGGCCAGATGAGCGGAAGTGGTCATGAGGGGACGGTAGGGAGGGGTACGAAGGCGGGACCGCACCCGTACGGACACATCCGAGGGCATGTCGCGTTGCCCGTTGAGTCCGCGTGGAGTTCCCGCTGACTGCCCGGGTGTTCACTGGGTCCACGCAGGAGGTGGGGCTCTCGCGGGACGCGGGGGCGTCGAGCAGGGGGGATTGTGCGATGCGCTATCAAGGGGAGAGCGGAGCCGAGCGGATTCCGGTACGGCTGACGGCCCAGGACCCGATTTCCCGGGCGGGCCTCGCCGGGCAGTTGCGCAACTGCCCGGAGGTGCGGCTGCTGGGGGACGAGGAACCGTACGGACCCTCGTGCGTGGCCGTGGTGGCCGCGGACCGGGTCGGGGAGAACGAGACGCAGACGCTGCGGCGCGCCCAGCGCGGCGCACCCGACGGGGCCGCCGGCGGCCCCGGCGAGGCCCGGATCGTGCTCGTGGTCACGGAGATCGACGACGCCGGGCTGGTGGCCGCCGTGGAGTGCGGGGTCGTCGGGGTGGTGCGGCGCTCCGAGGCCTCGGGCGAGCGCCTCGTCCAGGTGATCACGGCGGCCTCGCGGGGGGAGGGGAGCGTACCGGCCGACCTGCTGGGGCGGCTGCTCGACCAGGTGGGGCGGCTCCAGCGGCAGGTGCTCGATCCGCGCGGACTGGCCTTCACCGGGCTCGCACCCCGGGAGGTGGACGTGCTGCGCCTGGTCGCCGAGGGCAGTGACACGGCGGAGATCGCCCGGACCCTGGCCTTCTCGGAGCGGACGGTGAAGAACATCCTGCACGACGTGACCACCCGGTTGCAGTTGCGCAACCGGTCGCACGCGGTGGCCTACGCGATGCGCCAGGGGTTCATCTGAGCACCCCGAAGCGGCGGTGAATGCCCGTTAGGGCACCGGGAGTTACCCGCAACGGTGCCCCGCCCTGGGCTACGGGCGGGGCACCCCACGGGTCACGGTTGCCGCGAGGAGGGCTATCCGGATGCCGTCGGCCCGCCCCGGGGCGTGCGGGGGAAACGTCCGGGAGACGCGCGTGCGACGAGCAGGGCGACGAGGTGGCTTCAGGTTCGGGCGGTCCATGGTGCTGGTGGCGGCCATGGCGCTGATGGGGGTCGTGCCCCCGATGGCGCCTGCCCGCGCGCCCGCCGCGCCCCTGGCCGCACCGGCGGACGCCGCGGACCCCGGGCGGATCGCGTACATCGCCGAAGGCCTGCGCCACCGCATCGACACGGTCGGCCCCCGGGGCGAGCTGGCCCGGCTGCTGCCCGTCGGCACGGCGGGCAACGACTGCCAGCCCGCCGCCCGCGGCGACGACCTGGTGTGGGTCAGCGACCGCAGCGGCCAGGGCGAGGGACTCTACCGGCGGACCGGCAACGGGCCCGCCGTACGGGTGTTCTGGCAGCCGGGCCTGCGGATCGCGAACCCCGTGCTCTCCCCGGACCGGCAGTGGATCGCGTTCACGGCCTGGGAGAACGACCCCGGTGACAGCAAGCCCGCCACCCGCTACCGCTGCGACGACCGCGAGGGGCGCGGCGAGGTCCCCATCGGCGTGTGGGTCGTCCGCACGGACGGCACCGGACTGCGGCAGGTCGCCGAGGGCGCCGAGGACCCCGACTGGTCGCCCGACGGCACCGAACTGGTGTACTCGCGCGGCGACGCGGCCCTGCGCGCCCCGGTGGCGGGCGGTCCCGCCGTACGGGTCTCGCCCGCCGGGGTGAGCGCCCTGCGACCCGTGTGGGAGCCCGGCGGCAAGGACCGCATCGCCTACCTCACCCCGTACGGCAACGACGGCGTCACCGCGTACGGCGTGGTCACCGTGCCGGCCGGCGGGCGCGGGCAGATCCCCCAAACGGCCCTGGCCCGGGCGGAGGCGGGCGGCGGCGAGGAGCGGCTCGACCTCGCCTGGCGGCCGGACGCCGGGCGGCTTCTCGCGCTGGTCGGCCAGCCCTACCTCGTCGATCCCGCCGCGCCGTGCGCCGGCTGCCCGGGCACACCTCTGTACGACCCCGAGGGCGTCGTACCGCTGGATACGCACAACGTCGGCTGGTACACCGCGCCCGCGGCGAACCCGCAGCCGCTGGTGGCCGGCGAGGACTGGGAGCGGATCGGCATCGAGCGCCAGCGGGCCGGGCTGCCGCTCGACCGCGTGCTCCTGCGGTCCGTGCTGGGGGAGGAGTACTACCTCGCGGACCCGGCTTACGCGCCCGACGCGCGCCGACTGGCCTTCGTACGGGTACTGGGCGGCGCATCGCTGACGGCGGTGCCGGGGACGGCCGCGAAGGGCCCGGCGGCCAAGGGCGCGGCGGCGGGCGGGAAGGCGGCGGGCGGGAAGGTGGCCGCGGCCGACGGGAGCGACGTACAGATCATGATCGGGGAGCCGGAGGCGCTCGCGGGCGCACAGCCGCTGACGTACCAGGGCATGGACGCGTACGAGACGCAGACCCGGCCCGCCTGGTCCCCGGACGGCACCCGGCTGGCCTTCGCCCGCCAGCCCGCCGCCACCGAGGCCAACCCCACCCCCCGGACCGAGATCGCCGTCGTCGACGTCTCGGGACGGCCCGCGGACTGGAAGCTCCTGACCACCGTGCGGCCGCGCAGCCAGACCGGTGACGACTGCGGCTCGGACGACCGCGAGCCGAGCTGGTCCCCGGACGGCACCAAGCTGGCCTTCTCCCGCTGGAGCGAGTGCGTCCCCCAGCCGACCGACCCGCACCTCTCGGCCGCCCGGCCCGCCGCGGCGGCCGCCCCGGGGCCGCCCCGCTGGTACGCGGACCGGCACATCTGGACCGCCAACGCGAGCGACGGCAAAGGCCAGTTCGACGTGACCGGCGCGCAGTGCGGCGCGGCCTGCTCGGTGATCGACCAGCGCCCCGTCTACGATCCGCGCGGCGGTGCGCTGGCCTTCGTCCGGCAGGAGCACTACGTCAACAACACCGTCGGAGCCGTCCGGTCCGCAGACGGCGCCCCCGGCCCCGCCCCCGCCGTGAACGCGGTGACCCGGACCGTGACGGGCGAGCCGAGCATCGTGCTGCTGGCCGCCCCGGACGGCAGCAACTGCCGGGCGATCGTGCCCCGTCAGCCCGGCTGCGCGGACAAGATCCCCGACCCGCCCGAGGGGTTCGGATACCAGGAGCCGGACAACCCGGCGTACTCGCCCGGCGGGCACCGGCTGGCCGTGGACGTACGCAGGACCGGCGCCCGGCAGACCGACCGCCGCATCCTGGTCATCGACCCCGACAACGACGGCGGCGAGGACGACCACACGGAGCTGTTCCCCGGCACCACGGGAGCCGGCCAGTCGCAGCCCGCCTGGGAGCCGAGCGCCGACCTGCACGTCACGCTGACGGCCACCGAGCCCACGCTGCTGCTCGGAGCCACCGGAAAACTGGTCCTGACCCTGCGCAACGACGGGATCGCCCCCTCGCCCGCCACCAAGGTGCGCTTCACCCTGCCGCCGGGCCTCCAGGCCGCCGGCCCGCCCGTCCCCCAACAGGGCAGCTGCACGGTCCAGTTGGCCTGTGACCTCGGCGTACTGCCCGCCGGTGCCGCCACCCGGGTCGAACTGCCGGTCAAGGGAGCCGCACTGGGGGCCCACGAGGCCCGCGCCGCGGCCGAGACAGGGCTGCCCGACCACCGGCCCGCCGACAACCAGGCCGCGTCCGTGGTCACCGTCGTCGTCCCCGACCTCGCCGTGACCGCGACCGCGACACCGCCCGTACTGAAGATCAACGAGCGGACGAAGGTCGAGTTCACCGTCCGCAACGCCGGAACCGCCGTCGCGGAGGACGTGCTCCTGAAACTGACCCTGCCGCCCGGGCTGACCCTGCTCACCGGCACCGCCTGCCCGGCCGGGGGCTGCGCGCTCGGCTCCCTCGAACCGGGCGGCGAGAAGACGCTCACCTGGGAGTACACCTCGCCCGAGGGCCTCTCCGGGACCGTCGAGGGCAAGGCCGTCACCACCACCCGGGGCGGCGCCGACGGCAACCCGGACAACGACCGGGCGGCGGTGGACCTGACCTTCGTCGACCCGCGCCGCCCCGACGCCGCGGTCACCGTCACGGCCACCCCCGACCACTTCAGGACGGGAGAGCAGTCCACCGTCGTCTACAAGGTGACCAACCTCGGTGACGCCCCCGCCAAGAGCGTGCTGCTGACCACGGTGCTGCCGGCCGGCATGACCGTGGTCTCCGCCACCCCGCCCTGCCCGGCCGCGGGCTGCGCACTGGGCGACCTGGCCCCGGGCGCCTCGGTGACCGTGACCCGCGTGGTCGGCTCTGCGACCCCCCTCAGCGGCAACGCCACCGGCACCGCCGTCACGGCCGGGGAGGACAGCAACCCCACCAACAACACCGCCTCCGCCCCGCTGGTCGTGGAGGAGGCCCCGCCGCCGCCCCAGGTGCGCCTCGCGGACCCGTCGGTGTCCGTGACCGCCGCGCCGCGCACCGCGTACACGGGCGGCCGGATCACCGCCGAGGTGGTGGTCTCCAACCCCGGGGCCGTGCCGGCGACCGGGCTGACCCTCACCCTCACGGTGCCGCCGGGCCTGGGCCTCTCCTCGGTGTCCCGGCCGGGCTGCGCGAGCGCCGCCGGCTGCCCGGTGGCGGACCTCGGGCCCGGGGAGCGGACGACCGTCCAACTGGAACTCGCCGCGGGCCCGGCGCTGACCGGGGCGATCACCGCCTCGGTCACGACCACCGGCTCGGACGCCGTCCCGGGCAACAACACGGCCGCCGCGCAGGTGACCGTACGGCAGCCGGCGCTGGAGCTCAGCCCGCCGCTCGGGCCGCCCGGTTCGGTGCCCCAGGCGCGCGGCAGCCAGTTCCCGCCGGGCGTGACGGTGGACCTGCGCTGGAGCCGGGGGGTGACGGTCGCCTCCGCGCCCGTGGTGGTGGGGGCCGACGGGACCTTCTCCGCCCCGGTGCTGGTCCTCGTACAGGACACGCTCGGCGAGCGGAACCTGGCGGCGGCGCAGGCGGACACCGACCGTCCGCTCTTCTCCGAGGTGTCGGCCCCCTACCTGGTGGTGCCCGGGGTGCTCCAGCCCGACAACTTCCAGTGGCGCAGGTGATCCGCCGTGATCCATGAAGTGGACGACGCGTTGCGGGAGTTGGTACGTGCCGAGGCGCTGGGCGGGGGAGCCGGCGTTGAGGTGGTCTTCGAGGCCCCCACCCGGGACTGGGCCGCCCGGCGGAACACGCCCACCGTCAACCTCTACCTGTACGACATCCGGGAGGACCTCGGCCGGCGCTCGCGCGGGCGGCGCAACGTGTACGACGAACAGGGCCGGGTGACGGCCCGGACCCTGCCGCCCCGGTACTTCAAACTGTCCTACCTGATCAGCGCCTGGACCCAGCGCCCCGAGGACGAACACCGGTTGCTGTCCTCGCTGTTGGCCTGCTTCCTGCGGCACGAGGCACTGCCGGCCGGCCGGCTGGGCCCCGAACTCGGCGTCACCGGACTGCCGGTGCCGCTGTCGATCGCACTGCCGCCGCCGGAGGACAAGGCGTTCACGGACGTGTGGAGCGCGCTGGGCGGGGAGTTGAAGCCCTCGCTCGACGTGGTGGTCAGCGCCCCCGTGGCGACGGCACCGCAGTACGAGGCCGGGCCCCCGGTCGAGGAGGGTCTCGTGGTCGGCCTGTCCGACCTGTCGGAGGCCCCGGACGCGCCGGACCTGTCGGAGGCCCCGGACGCGTCCGACGTGCCGGACCCGGCGGAGCCTTCCGGGCCGGCGGAGCCGGGGCGGCGGCCCCGGGTGCCCGGCCCGCGTGCGGCCCGCGCGCGCCGCCGGGGCGACGCCTGATGGACTACCTGCTGGCCCGGCTGGCCGCCGTCGAGGCCCGCGTACGCTCGGCCGTCGAGGCGCGCCGCGGGACGGACCCGGACGCGGACGACCCGTTCCGCGGGCTGTACCTGTCCGACGCGGCCGTGCGCAGGCTCCTCGACGCACCCGACCAGGTGCCGTGGCCCGACCCTGTGGCCGCACCCGCCACCGGCGACGGAAGCTCCCGACTGGAGCTGCTGCAGAGGGACTTCGGGCTCCAGGCGCTCGACGTCGAGCTGCTGCTGATCGCGCTGGCGCCCGACGTCGACCGGCGCTTCGAGCAGCTCTACGGCTACCTCAACGACGACGTGACGCGACGCCGGCCGAGCATCGGACTCGCGCTCGGGCTGTGCGCGGTCCCGGCCGCCTCGGCGGCGGCGCGGGCCAGGCTGTCGGCGGACGGCCCGCTCGCGGCCCGGGGGCTGCTGCTGGTCGAGGAGCCCGAACGGCCCTTCCTCGGGCGGTCGCTACGCGTCCCCGACCGGGTCGCCGCCCACCTCCTCGGCGGCGACGCCATCGCCCCCGAGCTGGTGGACCTGCTGCGCCCGGCGCCGGGCGGCCCCGGCCCGGACGAGGATTCGGCCGCGCGGCTGGCGGGCGCGCTGCTGGCCGGGATCTCGCCGGTGTACGTACGCGAGCCCCCGGGCGGGGCGGCGGCGGAACTGGCCGCCGGCGCGCTCGCCGGCGCCGGGCGCGGGGCGCTCGTACTGGACCTGGCCCGCCTGGAACGGCAGGCCGAGCCCGTACCGCTCGTACGGGCGGCCGGGCGCGAGGCCGCGCTGGCGGGCGCCGGGCTGATCGCGGCCCCGGTGGATGCCCTGGCGCAGCGCCCCGAACTGCTGCGCGCGCTGGCCGCGTTGCCCGTACCGGTGGTGCTGTCCGGGCAGGCGGGCTGGAACCCCCAGTGGTCGGACCGGGCGCCGCTGCTGGTGGAGGCCGAGCGGCTCGGGGCCGCCGCGCGGGCCGCCCTGTGGACCTCGGTACTGGGCGCCCCGCCCGGCCCGGCGCTGGCGGCCTTCGTACTGAGCCCGGAGCAGATGCGGCGGGCGGTGGCCACCGCCCGGCAGCAGGCGGCGCTGGCGGGCACGCCCGGCGGCGCGCTGGACGGCGCGCTGGACGGCACGGCCCCCGGCGAGGCGGAACTGCTGCACGGGGCCCGGGCCCAGAGCACCTCCGGACTGGAACGCCTGGCCCGCCGCATCCAACCGGGCGTGGGCTGGCCGGACCTGGTGCTGCCGCCGCCCGTACTGGGGCAGCTGCGCGAGCTCGCGGCCCGCGCCCGGCACCGGGACCGGGTGCTCGGGGACTGGGCGATGCGGCCGGGCGGGGGCCGGGGACGCGGCGTGATGGCCCTGTTCGCGGGGGACTCGGGCACCGGCAAGACGATGTCGGCCGAGGTCATCGCGGGCGAACTGGGCCTGGACCTGTACACGGTGGACCTCGCGACGGTGGTCGACAAGTACGTCGGCGAGACGGAGAAGAACCTGGAACGGATCTTCACCGAGGCGGCCGGAGTCAACGGCGTGCTGCTCTTCGACGAGGCGGACGCCGTCTTCGGCAAGCGGTCCGAGGTCAAGGACGCGCACGACCGCTACGCCAACGTGGAGAGCGCGTACCTCCTTCAGCGCATGGAGTCGTTCGACGGGCTGGCCGTCCTGGCGACGAACCTGCGGGCCAACCTGGACGAGGCCTTCACGCGGCGCCTCGACCTGGTCGTCGACTTCCCGCTGCCGGACGCCGAGCAGCGGCTCGCCCTGTGGGACCGCTGCCTGGGCCCCCGCCTCCCGCGCGGCGACGACCTCGACCTGCCCTTCTGCGCCAAGTCCTTCGAGCTGGCCGGCGGTGACATCCGCTCGGCGGCCGTGACGGCGGCCTACCTCGCGGCCGAGGCGGACCGCCCGGTCACCATGGCCGACCTGGTGGCGGCGGTGGCCCGCGAGTACCGCAAGCTTGGACGGCTGTGCCTGGAGAGCGAGTTCGGGCCGTACCTGCGGCTCGCGCGGTGAGGGCGGGGGAGGCGTGATGCGCGACCGGAGCGGGGACGGACGCGGCCACGGGGGTCCGTCCCCCGACCCCGCCGCGGCGCACGCGGCGGGCACGACGCCGGCCCCGCTCGCGCTGGACCGCCCGGAGGCGCTGACACCGGAGGACCTGCTGGGCCTCCAGCAGACGGTCGGCAACTCCGCGGTGACCGCGCTGCTCGCCCGTCGCCAGGAGGTGCAGACGGCGGAGGACTCGGCCCGGACGGTACGGGATGTCACCGCGTCGGAGGGCAGCCCGCTGGAGGAGCCGGTACGGGAGGAGATGGAGGCCCGGCTGGGCCACGACTTCTCGGACGTACGGGTGCACACGGACACGGCGGCGGACGAGTCGGCCCGCGCGATGGGCGCCCGCGCGTACACCTCGGGCAGTCATCTCGTGTTCCAGGAAGGGGCGTTCGACCCGGGGTCCACGGACGGTGCGACGACCCTGGCCCACGAGCTCACGCACGTCGTCCAGCAGCGCAGCGGCCCGGTGGCGGGCACGCCGACGGCCGGCGGCCTGCAACTGAGCGACCCGGACGACCACCACGAGCGGGAGGCCGTCGCGGCGGCGGACAAGGCGGTGTCCGGCCGGGCGGGCCCGCAGCCCGCGGACGCCGCCGGTGGCGTGCCCTCCACGGGTTCGGCCGGTGCGCCGGTGGCGGCGGAGTCGTCGCAGGGCGCGGCCGGGGTGAGCGGGCCGGGTTCGGCGGCGCGGGTGGCTGCCGCGGGGTCGGTGGGTGCGCGGGCGGCTGATGCGGCGCGGGGCGGGGACGGCGGTGGGGGCGCGGGTTCGGCGGCGCGGGTGGCTGACGCGGGGGCGGTCGGTGTGCCGGTGGCGGGTGGCGCGGCGCGGGGTGCCGACCTGAGCGGGGCGGGGCAGTCCGCCCCGGCGGCGCGCGAGTCCGCCCCCGGGGTGGGCCCGCAGTCGGCGGTGGCCGGCGCCGGGGCGGGGCAGGCTGCCCATGGTGCGGCCGGACCGGCGGCGCGCGAGTCCGCCCCCGGAGTGGGCGGCGGCGGGGGGCGGCGTGGGGGTGCGGCCGCGGGCGGGGTGCCGCACGCCCCCGCATCCGCAGCCGGCGTAGCGCATGGTGCGGCTCCCGCGGGCGGTGCGCGGCCCGGCTCGGCAGGGCCCGGTCAGGCGGCACCGGCACCGGCCGGGCCCGCCGCCCGCGCGGCCGGGGGAGATCCGCTCGGGCAGTGGACCAGCGCCGTGTCGGCAGCCGCCGGAGGCATCGCCGCGCCGCAGCTGGAGCCCGGCGCGGCCGCGGCCGCGCTGACCGGCCAGGCGGCATCGCTCGACGCGGAGCGGCAGGCCGCCCGGCCCGACTACGCCGCGCAGGCGCAGGCCCGCGTCGCCCCGCCGCCCGCCGAGCCCGAACGGCAGGCGACCCTCGACACCCACGTCCCGGAGGACGTGGTGCGCGGGGTCCGGGAGCAGGGTGCGACCCGGCTGCGGGACCAGACGTTCCCCGGGATGACCCCCATGCCCGCCTTCGGCGGCGGCAGCCACGCGCCGGGCCCCGGCGGCGCCGCCGGGCCCACGGCCGTACCGCCGCAGCCCATGCCCACCGAACGGCCCCCCGGCGGCCCGGTCGAGCCGGGCGCGGTGCCCGCCGATCCGCGCGCGGACCGGGTGTCCGGCGAGGTGGCCGCCGCGACCCCGCCCACCGCCGGCGCGGGAGCGGGCCAGGCGGTGACCCTGCACGATCCGGGAGCCGCCTCCCTCGAACCCCCGCCGGCGGCCCAGGCCGAACAGATCGGCGCCGTGGTCGCCGAGGTCAGGTCCCATACGGCCCAGTACGCCCAGGAGTTCGCCGACGCGGCCAAGAGCCGGCTCGACCCCCGGGGGTCGGTGTCCGCACTGACCCCCCTCGTGGACGCGCTCAAGGCCGACCAGGAGCAGTCGATCACGGCCGAGCTCGACGGAGTCGTCTCCGCGGCCGGGCTGGCCGCCGGCACGCTCGCCGGCGGGGTGGCCACCCACGAGGCGACCGCGACCCAGCAGGCGCAGAGCTCCGCGGCGGCCCTGGAGTCCGCGTCCACCGCGGAGACCGCCCGGCTCCAGCAGGCCGGGGCCGAACAGGCCGCGCTGATCGACGGAGCCCGGCAGGCGGCCGACGCCGGGGTGGACCAGCGGGCCCGGGCCGCCGAGGGCGCACCGGACGAGGCGGCCATCGAGCGCAGCCGGGACGGCTACCTCGGCGCCGTCGACTCCGCCCTGTCGGCGGGGTCGGCCGCCTACCAGTCCGCGGGCCGCGCCCGGGAGTCCGAACTGGACCGGGTGGCCCAGCAGCAGAAGACCGCCTACCAGCAGCAGGCCCGGGCCGCGGCCGACCGCATCCGCCGGGACTTCGTCCGCGACGGCCGGACGGAGGACGAGGGCCGGGTCGAGGGCCGCCGGGCACTGGACTGGGCGGCGCGGCAGGCCGAGCAGGTGGACGTCACCCTCGACCACCTCAAGCGGGACAACACCGCCGAGGTGGAACGGCTGACCACCACCCTCCAGGGCTCCCGTGACGGCGCGCGCGAACGGATCCGCGAATGGGCGGCCAACCAGTCCGGCACCCAGCGCAGTTGGTGGGACCGGCTGCTGGACGGCTTCCGGGACTGGGGTGAGCAGGCCAAGACCGACACGGCGGCCTGGCAGCGCCAGGTCGACGCCCAGAACCGGGACGCCATCGCCGGGGACTTCGCCCTGCTGACCCGGCTGCGCGACGCCCAGCAGACCCAGGGCCAAGCGGCGGTCGAGGCGGAACTGGCCCGGCTCTCCGGCGAACAGCGGGCCATCGCCCTCGCGTTCCTGAACTCCGGCGGCGGCAACCCCATCACGGCCGTGGCCCGGCTGCTCGTCGACCGGCTGAAGAACACCCGTACCCCGGAGATGGCCAGGACCCTGGAGGAGCGGGCGATCGCCACCCTGGACTGGGAGAACCTCGGGCTGCTCGGGGCCGCACAGACCCCCGGCTTCAACCCGCGCGCGGTGGCCCACCAGATCAACGACTCGGTCCGCGGCATGGGTACCGACAGGACCAGGCTGTTCGCGGCGCTCCAGGGCCGCACCCCGATCCAGATCGCCGCCATCCGCAAGGCCTATCCGGTGGTGACCAACGGCTCGGACCTGGACGAGGACCTGCGGGGCGACCTCGACGACGAGTCCGAGGACACCATCGCCCAGGCCGAAGCGCTGCTCGCGGGCGATCAGGTGGGCGGCGCCGTCGCGGCACTGCACGGCGCCGTCGACGGCCTCGGCACGGACACCGAGGTCATCATGCAGACGCTGCGCGGGAAGTCGCAGCTGGAGCGCGAGGCCATCATGCGCGCCTACCGCGAGCGGTACGGCGTGGACCTCCAGGCGGACCTGGAGGGGGACCTCAGCGGCAACGAGGCGGGCCAGGCGCAGGCGCTGCTGACCGGCGACACCGAGGCCGCCGACGCCTACGCCCTCGCCGAGGCGGTCCAGGGCCTGGGCACCGACGAGGCCGCACTGCACGCCACGTACGACCGGATCCGCGCCGAGGTCGAGGCCCGGGCGGCCCGGGAGGGCATGTCAACGGCCGAGGTGGAGGCCGAGATCCGCCGCCGCAACAACCTGGTCGCCGAGCGGTACGGAACCCAGACCGGCGGCGGGGCCGGCGCCCTGGAGGCCGATCTGCGCGACGACCTGGAGGGCGGCGAGCTGAACATGGCGCTGGCCGAACAGGCGGGCGACCGGACGGCGATGGACGCGGCCGCCATCCAGCAGGAGCACGAGTCCATGTACACGGACGACGACCGCGTCAACAGCGTGCTGCGCCGCCAGCACGAGCGCGCCGCGGCGGAGGTCAACCGGGACACCCAGGTCAGGATCCGCGAGGTGATGCGGGACCCGTCGCTCACCCCCGAGCAGCGCACGGCCGCCGCCGAACGCATCCGCGGCGAGGCCGAGGGGGAGATCGAAGCCCGGGCGCAGCGGAACCTGGCCGCGCTGGAGAGCCGTTACGACGCCTCCTCGGGCGGCGGCACCGGTTCCTTCGACGTGCTCGTGGCATGGGAGCTGTCCGGCTACGCGCAGGAACAGGCGCGGGACCTGATCGCCCAGGGCGGACGGCTGACCGACGCCCAGGAACTGCACTACGCGGTGGCCGGCGAAGGGACCGACGAGGAGGCCATCCGGCGGACCCTGCGGGGCAAGTCCCGCGAGGAGATCGCACGGATCTCCGCGGACTACCAGCGGTTGACGGGCCGGCCGCTGCTGGACGACCTGGAGGGCGATCTCGGCGGCCGCGACTGGGCCGACACCCAGGCGATGCTCGAAGGCACCAGCACGCCCGAGGAGATGGCCGCGTACCTGCGGGCGCGCCGCGAGTGGGAGCTCGGGGACGGCACCGGCGTGCTCGGCGCGCTCTTCGCCGGGGACGAGGCGCAGGTGCTGGGCGATACGGCGGACGAGGCGCAGGGCGCGTACGAGGAGTACCGCCGGCTGGTGGGGCAGTTCGGGGCGGACGACCCGCGGACGCAGGCGGCGCTGGACCGGTTCAGGCGGTGGGCCGGGTACGGCGACGAGGAGATCGACGCCCACCGGGCGGCGGTCGACAGCGCCACCGACACGGCGGCGACGGTGGCGGCGACGGTGGTGGGCATCGTCGTCTCCGTCGCCACGGCGGGCACCGCGGCGCCGGCGGTCGTCGCCCTGTACGGGGCGCTGGCCAGCGGGGTGGCCACGATCGCCGTGCACGCGCTCGGCAGGGGCGGTGCGTACGGTCTGGAGGAGTTCGGCGCCGACCTCGGGCAGGCCCTCGTGGGCGCGGGGGTGGCGGTGGCCACGGCCGGCATGGGCGAGGCGGCCATCAGGGCGATCAAGGCGGCGGCGACCTCCCCGCTGGCGGTGGCCCTGGTGCAGGCGGCGGAGAGCGGGGCCCTCGGCCGGATCCTGGAGAAGGGCGCGGAGGGGGCGATCGAGGGCGCCCTGGGCGGACTCCCCGGAGGCATGGCCTCGGCCATGATGAACGAGGCCACCTGGAAGGGCGGCGACCCGCTGGAGGCCATCCTGCGGGCGGGCATGAGCGGTACCGCCTCTGGGGCGGGCATGGGCTTCGCCATGGGTGCCGTGATGCACGCGGCGAAGGAGGGCTACGGCGCGCTGCGCCCCGCACCGGGCCCGGGCGGCGGCCCCACCCCGGCGGGGCCGGCCGACGCGGCGCCCACCCCGGCGGGGCCGGCCGATGCGGCGCCTGCCCAGGTCGCCGATCCGGCGGCGACACCCGTCGACACGTCCGCCGCCCCGGGCACTCCGGCCCCGGTGGACACCTCCGGCACCGCGGGCGCTCAGATCACGGAGCCCGCCGTGACGCCGTCGGCGCCGGGTCAGGTAACGGAACCGTCGGCGGTCCCCGGGGAGGTGCCCGCCGCCCCGGGCCGGGCGACGGATCCGGTGACGGCCCCGGCGGACGCGGCCCCGGCCTCCGGCACCCGGGTCACGGATCCGGCGGTGGCTCCCGTGGAGGCGGTCCCGGCGTCAGGGACCCGGGTCACGGATCCGGTGGTGGCCCCGGCGGAGGTCGTTCCTGGGCCGGGCGCCCAGGTCTCGGATCCGGCGACGGCTGCCGTGGAGGCGCCTTCGGCGCCGGGGGCTCGGGGCACGGATCCGGTGGCGACGCCGGTCGACGCGGCCCCCGGAGCCGTGGACACCGGCCCGGTGCCGGCTGAGCGCGCGCCCCTCGGCGAGCGGCTGGACCTGGGCGGGGCGCCGGCCAACGACAACGCCATGGGCATACCGGCCAACGACAACGCGGGCTTCCCGCCCGAGGCCGGGCAGATGACCGCGGACGGGCTGCTGCCCCCGGGCGAAGGGCCCCGGCCGCCGGAGCTGAGGGTGCTGGAGGGCGGCGCCGGGACCACGACGGCGGACCGCCCGGTGGGCGGCGGCGCCGAACGCACCCCGCCGGGCGATACCGCCCACACGGGCACGGACCCCACGGTCCGCGACACGGGCGGCCCCCTCACCCCGGACTCCGGCCCACGGGTCGGCACGGATCCGGCCCCTGCGGGTACGGACGTGGCCCGGGCGGGGACGGGCGCGGCCCCGGCCGGCACGGATGTGGCCCCGGCCGGTACGGACGTGGCTCCGGCGGGTACGGACGTCGCCCCGGCCGGTACGGATGTGGCCCCGGCGGGTACGGACGTCGCCCCGGCCGGTACGGATGTGGCTCCTGCGGGTACGGACGTCGCCCCGGTCGGTACGGATGTGGCTCCTGCGGGGACGGACGTCGCCAAGGTCGGTACGGATGTGGCTCCGGCGGGTACGGACGTCGCCAAGGTCGGTACGGATGTGGCTCCGGCGGGTACGGACGTCGCCCCGGTCGGTACGGACGTGGCTCCGGCGGGTACGGAGGTCGCCCCCGCCGGTACGGACGTGGCCCCCGTGGACCCGTCGGCCCCGGCCGACACCGCCGGCCCGGCAGAGGTTCCGGCGGAGAGGCCCGAGCTCCGTACCGCCAACACCGAGGCGGCGGAGAGGCGGATCGCCGACACCGAGGCCGCGCTGGCCGGCGCCACGGAGAGGGCCGACGCCGCCCGCGCGAAACTCGCCGAGGCCAGGGCCGATCTGGAGGCGGCCGAGGCGCTCCTCGCCGAAGCCCCGGGCAACCGGGACGCCAGGCAGATGGCCCGTGAGGCCCAGGAGGCCGTGGACCTGGCGCAGCGGGAGCTCCGGCCGCTGGAGGCCAACGAGGCGGCGGCCCAGCGCGAAGCGACCGCCGTGGCGGGGTCGGAGGAGCGGATCCGTACGTACGAGGCCGAGGTGGCGGACCTCGTGGCCGCGGAGCGGGCACAGCTCTCCCAGGAACCCACCCCCGAGCAGTACCGCAGGGGCATCCGCCGCAACATGGAGCCGCCGCCCAACTCGCCGGAGGGCAGGGAACTCTCCCGGATCCGCGGCGAGTTGAGGGCGGCCCGCGCAGCGCTGCAGGACAGCGTGAGCGGCCTCACCGAGAGCCTCAAGGCCCGGGTGGACGCAGCCACCCCCGGCGAAGCCGGCCGGGCTCCCGCGATGGAGAACGCGGCCGCTCTGGGCGGGCCGCTGGAACCCCGGGGCGGCATGCCGATCGACGTCGAGACCGGTCAGCCGATGACGACCGGCGACTGGGCCACCGACCACATCATGTCGCGCAGCGAGATCTCGAAGCTGCCCGAGTTCCAGCGGCTCTCCCCGGCGGAGCAGCGCTTCGTCCTGCTGGAGGTGCCGGAGAACTTCCTGCCCATGACCGCGGAGGCCAACGGCTCCAAGGGCAACCGCTCGGTCGCGGACTGGATCGCCGCCCGCCGGGCCGCGGGTGACCCCCTGCCCCCTGACGTCGTGGAGGCGCTGCTCGCGGCCGACGCCCGCGCCCGGGCGGCGATCGCGGAGGCCATCGCCAATCCGCAGGTGCGCCGGCCGTGACGGGCTGCCCGAAGGGGCAGCGCGGGTTTCCCCCGGGTCCGTACGACCGGTCATGACCATGGGGCGGGGCCAAGGGGGAGGGTGGGACCGACCGTCACACCCCAGGGGGAGGACCCGGATGCCGTCGTACCTGTCACCAGGCGTCTACGTCGAAGAGGTCGAGGCGGGCTCGCGCCCGATCGAGGGTGTGGGTACCGCCGTCGCCGCCTTCGTCGGGCTGGCCGCGGACGGGCCGTACAACACACCGACCCTGGTGACGAATTGGAGCCAGTTCGCCTCCACCTTCGGCGAGTTCATGGACGGGGCGTACCTCGCCCACTCCGTCTACGCGTACTTCCTCAACGGCGGCGGCACCTGCTACGTCGTACGGGTCGGCGGCGACGGCGGTGACGGCGGCGAAGGTGACCGGGCCCGGCCCGCCGCCCCGCCCGCGGCGGCCGGCGGCAAGCGGTCCAGGCCCGGCGCGCTGCCCGCGGGGGCCCGTACCGCGCTCGGCGGCTTCCAGGTGGCCGCGCTGGAGGGCACCGGCGAGGGCATCAGCGTCGAAGTCGCCGATGTCGGCGGCGAGTCCCCGGCCGAGGACGCGTTCACGCTCAACATCAAGCGCGGGGACCGCACCGAGGAGACCTGGGAGGTCTCCAGCAAGCGCAGCAGCCGCAATTACGTCGTCACCGTCGTACGGGACCGCTCCCGGCTGGTCACCGTCGAGGACGCCGGTCCCTCCCAGGTCCTGACCCGGCCGGAGAACCAGACGGTCGCGGTCGCCCCGGCGCCCGCGCCCGTGCCCGTCGTCCCCGTGACGCTCACCCCGGCCTCGTACGTGGGCAGTTCGGACGACCGGACCGGCTTCGGCGGGCTGGAGACGGTGGACGAGATCACCATGCTCGCCGTACCGGACGTGATGAGCGCCTACCAGCAGGGCGCGATCGACGCCGAAGGCGTCAAGGCGGTCCAGCTCGCGATGATCGCCCACTGCGAGCTGATGGGGAACCGGGTCGCCATCATCGACCCCCTGCCCGACCTGTCGCCGCAGCGCGTCAAGGACTGGCGGATGACGGGCGCCGGATACGACTCCAAGTACGCGGCCCTGTACTACCCCTGGGTGAAGGTGGCCGACCCGTCGGCGGGCGGCCAGTCCCGGTTCATCCCGCCGAGCGGAGCCATGGCCGGGGTGTGGGCGCGCAACGACGAGAGCCGGGGCGTGCACAAGGCGCCCGCCAACGAGGTGGTGCGCGGGGCGGTGGACCTGGCCGTCCACCTGACCAAGGGGGAGCAGGACCTGCTCAACCCGATCGGGGTGAACTGCATCCGCTCCTTCGCCGGGCGCGGGATCAGGGTGTGGGGCGCGCGGACCCTGTCCTCCGACCCGTCGTGGCGCTACCTGAACGTGCGCCGGCTCTTCAACTACATCGAGGAGTCCATCCTCATCGGCACGCAGTGGGTGGTCTTCGAGCCCAACGACGACGCGCTGTGGGCGCGCATCAGGCGGACCATCTCGGCGTTCCTGGTCAACGAGTGGCGGCGCGGTGCGCTGTTCGGGCTGACACCCGACGAGGCCTTCTACGTCAAGTGCGACCGCGAGACGAATCCGGCCGAGGGGATCGACGCGGGCCAGGTGGTCTGCGAGATCGGCATCGCGCCGGTGAAGCCCGCCGAGTTCGTGATCTTCCGGCTGGCCCAGTTCTCGGGCGGCACCAGTCTCGTCAACGAATAGCAGCGGCTAGGGAGTCAGCAGCATGGCACTTCCCGACATGGACACCTCGGTCGGCCATTCCTTCGGGCTGGAGATCGACGGGGTCGTCATCAAGCAGATCAACGAGGTGACGGGCCTGAAGATGGAACAGGACGTCATCGAGCTCAAACAGAACACGGCGGACGGCAAGTACGTCATCAAGAAGCTGCCGGGGCGGCCGAAGGCGGGCGAGGTCACACTGACGCGCGGTCTGACGGCGGACAACAACTTCGAGAAATGGATCAAGGACGCGCGGTTCGGGAAGATGAGCTCGGCCCGCAAGGGCGGCGCGATCATCGTCTTCGACTACGAGGGCCAGCCGATCAAGCGGTACACCCTGGTCAACGCCTGGCCGAAGAGCCTGGAGATCAGCTCGCTGAAGGCGGGCGACACCAGTGTCCTGACCGAGAAGCTCGTCATCACGTACGAGTCCATGGACGTGGCGTGATCGGCTGATGCGACGACAGATGGCGCCGAGCGCGGGTGCGGGTGCGGGCGCGGAGGCTTCCTCGGCGGCAGCGGCGGCTGCCGCCGCCCTGCCGTCGCCGGTGGCCGGACCGGCCTCCGGCGGGTCGATGCGGACCGAGTTCGCCTTCGAGCTGCCGCGCGGGTACGTCGACGGCGCGGGGCAGGTGCACCGCACGGGCGTGATGAGGCTGGCCACCGCACGGGACGAGCTGGTACCGCTGCGGGACGACCGGGTGCGGGAGAACCCGGCGTACTTGTCGGTGGTGTTGCTGGGGCGGGTGGTCGAGCGGATCGGCTCGGTGACGGACGTGCACGCCGGGGTGATCGAGGACCTGTTCGCCTCCGACCTGGCCTTCCTCCAGGACTTCTACCGCCGGATCAACGCGGAGGGCCACACGCGGGCGCAGGTGACGTGCCCGTCGTGCGAGACGGCGTTCGCCGTCGACCTCGCGGGTGGTGGGCGCCTGGGGGAATCGTGACGTACGCGACGACGGACGAGCTGTACGGCGAAGTCGCGTACATCGCCTACCACTTCCACTGGCCGATGGATTCCATCCTTGACCTGGAGCACGCCGAACGGCGGCTGTACGTGGACCAGATCGCGCGGCTGAACCGGTTGGCCGGGGGGCGGTGAGCCGGGTGTTCGACGCGTTGCGGAGCCGGTTGCGGGGGCGTTCCGCGGAGTCGGCTGCGCCTGCGCCCGCGGTTGACGCTGCGGAGCCGCCCGCGCCCGCGCCCGCGCCTACGCCTACGCCTGCGCCTGCGCCTGCGCCTGCGCGGTTGCCGGAGTGGCCCCAACTGCCGCCGCAGCAAGGGACGTTCGGCGCACCCGCGCTGCTGACCGACCCGCAGGGCTTCGGCGCCGGGCTGACGACGTGGCGCGACCCGTCGCTGACGGGTGCGCTGGGCCATGCCGTGACCCCCGAGGCCCCGGGCGGGACGGTGTACGCGGAGCCGGCTCCGGTCCAGCGCTGGGCGCCCCCGGGCGGCTCCGGTGCCTCCGCCGCCACCTCGGGGCTCCCGGTCGGCTCCGCCGAGGCGCCGGCCCGGCTGCCGGAGGTCCCGGGCGGGACGGTGCACGGTGAGCCGGCTCCGGTCCGGCGCCGGTCGGCCCGGGGCGGCTCCGCCGCCTCCCCGGAGCTCCCGGGCGGCTCCGCCGAAGCGCCGCCCCCGCCGCCCGAGGCCCCGGCCGCCGCCGCCCCGCTGCCCGTCGTGGAGGCCCGGCGGGAGGAGGCGCTCACGGTGGCCCCGCCGGTGGACCTCCCCGTACGCCGGCTTCCGGTGCAGCGCCTTGAGGCGCAGCCGCCCGCGCCGGATGTCCCTCCGGTCCAGCGCCCGTTGGTGGGGGGCGAGCCGTCGGCTCCGGCTCCGGCTCCGGATCCGTTGCCGTCGCCGTTGCCTGCCGCGCCGAAACGGCTGGGCCTGGGGGCCCCGCTCCCGCCCCGGCCGGAGTCCCCGGCACCACCGGCCCCCGTCGCGCCGGAACCGCCCACCCGCCGCCTCGGCCTGGGTGCCCCGCTGCCGTCGGCGCCGCCCGGCGCCGCCCCGCTGCCCGCCCGGACGCCGGTGCAGCGCGCGGCCGACCCCGCGGCCCGGGGCCCCGAGTCGGACCTCCCGCCCGAGCCCGCGACACCCGCACAGCGCGCCGTGCCCGATGATCCGCCGCTCGGGCCGCCCGTTGTGCCGGACCCGCCGGTACGGGCCGTTGGTCCGGCGGGGGAGTTGCCGGTTGTGCCGTCGGTTCCGCCGGTGCAGCGCGCCGTGGTCGAGCCGCCGCTCGGGCCGCCCGTCGTGCCGGACCCGCCGGTACGGGCCGTGGTCCCGGCGCGGGAGCTACCCGCCATGCCGTCGGTTCCGCCCGTGCAGCGCGCCGTGGCCGATCCGGCCCTCGGGCCGCCTGTCGTGCCGGATCTGCCGGTACGGGCCGTTGGTCCGGCGGGGGAGTTGCCGGTTGTGCCGTCGGTTCCGCCGGTGCAGCGCGCCGTGGTCGATCCGCCGCTCGGGCCGCCCGTTGTGCCGGATCTGCCGGTACGGGCCGTTGGTCCGGCGGGGGAGTTGCCGGTTGTGCCGTCGGTTCCGCCGGTGCAGCGCGCCGTGGTCGATCCGCCGC
>NZ_JBFBBA010000036.1:0-36616 GCF_040682455.1 Streptomyces sp. NPDC051183 | reverse complement strand
CCGCTCGGGCCGCCTGTCGTGCCGGACCTGCCGGTACGGGCCGTAGGTCCGGCGGGGGAGCCGCCCGTCGTGCCGTCGGTACCGGTGCGGCCTGCGTTCCCGCCTGTGCAGCGGGCCGTGGTTGAGCCGCCGGACCCGCCTGCGCGGCCCGCAGTCCCGTTGGGGGAGTTGCCCGTCGTGCCGCTGGCCGGTTGGGCCGAGCCATCGGTTCCGGTGCGGCCTGAGTTCCCGCCCGGAGACCGCCCCGTCGTCGCGCCGGCGGCGCCTGTGCGGCCGTCGGCCCCGCCCGTGCAGCGGGCCGCGGTGCCGTCCGGGGATCTCCCCGTCGTCACGCCGGCCCGGGGCTCCGGGCCGGACCTCCCGCCCGTGTCCGGGGCACCCGTGCAGCGGGCCGTGGTCGAGCCGCCGCTCGGGCCGCCCGCCGTGCCGGAACCGCCGGTACGGCTCGGGGGCCCGACGGGGGAGTTGCCCGTCGTGCAGGCGGTTCCGCCCGTGCAGCGCGCCGTCGCTGAGCCGCCGCTCGGCCAGCGGCCCTCCGGTCCGGTGGGGGAGCTGCCCGTTGCGCCGTCGGTTCCGCCGGTGCAACGGGCCGTGGTCGAGCCGCCGCCCGGGCCGTCCGCCATGCAGGCGTTGCGTGGGCCCGGGCCCGTGCAGCGGGCGGCCGGCGGGAGCGTGGCGCGGCTGGTCGGGGAGCGCGGGCTGGAACTGCGCTCCGCGGCGGCCCCTGACGTCCCGCAGCCGGAGCAGGGTCCCCCGGCGCCCGCCGCCGCGGTACCGCTGGTCTGGACACGGGCCCCCGCCCCACCGGAGGTTCCGGTGCAGCGCGCCGCGCGGAGCGACTCCGGGGCGGTCCCCGTGGCGTGGCTCCCCGCGCCCGCGCCCGCGCCGGCTCCGGCCCGGCAGGCGCCCGACGCGGACTCCGGCACCGCCCCCGGCCCGGCCCCGGTGCCGTGGACGCCGGGCCCCGTCGCGCCGGTGCAGCGGTCGGCGCCCCAGGCCGCAGAGGCCACCGCGGCCACCGCAGGTGCCCCGGCTCCGGTCCCGCTCCAGCGCGAGGTCGCGCCCGGGCCGCCGGCCGCCCCCGAAGCACGGAGCCCCGTACCGCAAGAGGCGGCCCCGGATCCGCCCCCGGCCGCCCCCGCCCCCGCGCAGGGACCCGCGCAGGGACCCGCGCAGGGACCCGCGCAGGGACCCGTACCGGCCAAGGAACCCACCGACGAGCTCATCCGCCGCCTCATCGGCCCCCTGAGCCGCCTCCTGCGCGCCGAGCTCCGGCTCGACCGCGAGCGGGCCGGCGTACGGCTCGACCAGCGCCACTGAAGGAGAACAGGACCCCGCCATGGCCCAGCAACAGGACCCCGCCGTCAGCGTGTGCTTCATGGTCGAGATCGACAACATCAGCCTCGGCGCGTTCAACAGCTGCGACGGCCTCGGATGCGAGGTCGTCATGGAACAGCGCGAGGAGGGCGGCAACAACGGCTACGTCTGGCAGCTCCCCACCCGTATCAAGTACTCCAACATCAAGCTCTCCCGGCCGGTGACGCGCGACACCGAGCAGGTCACCAGATGGCTCGCGGGCATGCTCGGCGGAATCCCCCGCAAGACCGCCCACATCACCGCCATGACCGTCGACGGCACCATCGTCGCCCGCTGGAGCCTGATGGACGTCGTGCCCGTGCGCTGGAGCGGGCCCTCGCTCAGCCCCGAGACGCCCAAGGTCGCCACCGAGACGCTGGAGATCGCCCACCACGGCTTCCTCAACGCGGGCCGCTAGGGAGAGGGAGGAGCCCGGACATGTCACTGCACCAGCCCATCGCCTTCATCGCCTCCGCGGGCCCCGCCTCCGGAGACGCCGGCCCCCGCCCCAAGCTGGAGCGGGCCTGGCTGGAGCTGCGCGAGCCGCCCTCCGACGGCGGGGCCGGGCCGGCCGGCGCGCGGATGGGGAGGATCGACTTCCAGTTCAACCCCAAGGAGCTGACGCTCGCCAAGACCGCCGAATGGGAACGCAAGCCCTCCAAGGGCGCGGTGACGGCAGGTCCCGCCGAGTTCAAGGGGCCCGGCGCCGCCAAGCTGAACCTGGAGATGTTCTTCGACGCCACCGCCGACCAGGACGGCCGGGTCGTGGCGGCCGTCGAGAAGCTGCTCGCCTGCTGCGTGGCCACCCCGGAGACGCAGCAGCAGAACCAGGGCGTCCCGCCCTGGGTGATCCTGCGCTGGGGCGGACTCACCGGCTTCGTCGGCTACATCAGCCAGGTCCAGGCGAAGTACACGCTGTTCACCCCCGGCGGGATACCGATCCGAGCCGTCTGCCAGGTGACGCTGGAGGAGCTCAGCGGGCCCATGCCGGGCCAGAACCCGACCTCCGGCGCCCTCGCCGCGCGCCGCGTGCACCGGGTGGTGACCGGGGACACGCTGGCGCTGCTCGCCTGGCGCGAGTACGGGGACGCGACCGCCTGGCGGCACATCGCCGAGGCCAACGGCATCGACGATCCGATGCGGCTCGCCCCCGGGACCGAACTGTTGCTGCCGGGATCCGAGGAGCTGGGCTGAACCATGGCCGGAGAGAGCTTCGTCAACACCCTCGCCGTGGAGGTCGCCGGGCAGCCGCTGCCCGATCCGGTCGCCCAGACGCTGGTGTCCGCGTACGTGGACGACAGCACCCAGCTGCCCGACCTCTTCGTGATGCGCTTCCGCGATCCGCACCACCTCACCCTGCGGACGGCCGGGTTCACCCTCGGCACCCCGGTCAAGCTGTTCGCGCGGGCCGCGGACGACCCGCAGCGCCAGCTGCTGGTCTCGGGGGAGGTCACCGCCGTGGAGGTCGACCTCGACGCCACCGGCACCTTCACCGTCGTACGGGGCCTGGACCACGCCCACCGCTTCTTCCGCGGGCGCCGGGTCGCCGGATACCGCCAGATGACCGCCTCCGACGTGGCCGTCCAGGTCGCGCGGCGGGCCGGTCTGCCCGTCGGCACGGTCGACGCGACCACGACCGTGTACGAGCACCTCGCCCAGCCGGGGGTCACCGACTGGGAGTTCCTGCACCGGCTGGCCGACCTCGCCGGGGCCGAAGTCGGCGTACTGGAGGGGAAGTTCTTCTTCCGGGTGCCGGCGAAGGCCGGTCCCGCCCCCGACACGTCCACCTCGCCGCAGGCGAGCCCGTACGTCCTGGAGTTCGGCCGCAACCTGCTGCGCTGCCACGCCTCGGTGACCGCCGCCGACCAGGTCCAGCAGGTGGAGGTGCGGGGCTGGGACGTCCAGGCCAAGGCCGCGGTCGTCGGCCGGGCGCCGGCCGGGCGGAGCGAGCGGCTGGAGCTGGGCATGACCCCGCAGCAGGCCGCCGACGCCTTCGGCGGGGCGGTGTTCCTGGCCACCGACACCCCGTACCGCACCCAGGCCGAGGCGGACCAGGCGGCGAAGTCCCTGGCCGCGGACCTGGCGGGGTCCTTCGCGGAACTCGACGCCGTCGCGATGGGCATGCCGAGGCTGCGCGCGGGCACGGCCGTCACCCTCGGCAACGTCGGGGCCCCGTTCGAGGGCAAGTACACGATCTCCACGAGCCGGCACGTGTTCGATCCGGAGACCGGGTACCAGACCTGGCTCACGGTCGGCGGCCGCTCCGACCGCTCCCTCTACGGCCTGGCCTCCGGCGCGTCCGGGCCGGGCGACCGGGGCCGGGTCGGCGGGCTGGTCAACGCCACCGTGACCGACACCAGGGACCCCGAGGACCGGGGCCGGGTGAAACTGGCCTTCCCCTGGCTGGACGGGGAGTACGTGAGCGACTGGGCCCGCACCGCGGACCTCGGCGGCAAGGGCGGCGGCGGGATCTTCGGCCCCGAGGTGGGGGACGAGGTGCTCGTCGGCTTCGAGCACGGGCGGGTCGACCACCCGTACGTGATCGGCGGCCTCTACAACGGCCAGGACAAGCCCTCGGACCACGACGCGCCGCTCGTCGACTCCACCAGCGGAGCCGTCAACCGGCGCTCGCTGGTCACCCGTTCGGGCAACCGGCTGGAGCTGCTGGACTGCGCGCGCGGGCCGAAGGGCGTCCGGCTGGCCACGGGCGACGGAAAGCTGACCCTCCACCTGGACCAACAGGCCACCTCCGTCACCGTGCACAGCGACGGCACGGTCGAGATCGAGGCCAAGGACAAGGTGACGGTGAAGGCCGAACAGGGCATCGCGATGGACGCGGGCAGCGGAAGACTCGAACTCAAGGGCCAGTCCGTGCAGATCACCGCGCAGACCGGGGCCGAGGTCGACGCCGGCGCGGGCGCGCTCAAGCTCCAGACCAACGGCCAGGTGGACGTCAAGGGCACCACCGTCGCCGTGAACGGCCAGGCGAGCACCGAACTCAAGGGCGGGGCCAGCCTGTCGATCAGCGCAGCGCTCGTCCGCATCAACTGACCCGTAACAACTGACCCGCGTCAACTGACCCGTATCAACCGACCGGCACCATCCAACGGCATCACCCGAGGAGAACAGCGACATGCCGCCAGCCGCACGCGTCGGGGACCCCACCGGACACCCCGGGGTCATCGGACCGCCCGGAGTGCCCACCGTGCTCATCGGCGGCATGCCCGCGGCCGTCGTGTCCACCCCGCACATCTGCTCCTTCCCGCCCCCGGCCGTCCACCCGCCCTCGGTCATCGCCCCGCCCGGCTGCCCGACCGTGCTCATCGGCGGCCTGCCCGCGGCCCGGATGGGCGACATGTCCGCCTGCGGCGCGCCCATCGTCATGGGCGCGCCGACCGTCCTGATCGGCGGGTGAACCGGTCGTGGGGGAGCAGTTCATCGGCGCCGGCTGGGCCTTCCCGCTCCGCACGGACGCCACCGGGGCCATCGCGCTGGTGCGCCGGGACCAGGAGATCGAGGAGAGCATGCGCCTGATCCTCGGCACCGCCCCCGGGGAACGGCCCATGCGCCCGCAGTTCGGCTGCGCGATCCACGACCACGTCTTCTCCCCGGCCGACGCGGCCACCGCGGCCCAGATCGGCTACGAGGTGCGGACGTCGCTGGAACGCTGGGAACCCAGGATCCGGCTCGTCGACGTGGTCGTCAGCTTCGACGCGGTCGAGGCCGGGACCCTGTACATCGACATCCGCTACGCCCCGCGCGGCTCCAACACCCCGCGCAACCTGGTGTTCCCGTTCTACGTCATTCCCTCCCACGACACCCCTGAGGGGAGCGGCGGCTGATGGCGCTGCCCCGGCCCAACCTCGACGACCGGCGCTTCCAGGACCTCGTGGACGAGGCCAAGCGGATGGTCCAGCAGCGCTGCCCGCAGTGGAGCGACCACAACGTCTCCGACCCGGGCGTCACCCTCATCGAGGCCTTCGCCCACATGACCGACCAGCTCATCTACCGGCTCAACAGGGTTCCCGACAAGAACCACGTGGCCTTCCTCGACCTGATCGGCCTCACCCTCAACCCGCCCGCGGCGGCCCGTACGGACGTCACCTTCTGGCTGTCGGCGCCCCAGCCCGAGACCGTGCTCATCCGCGAGGGCACCGAGGTCGCCACCACCCGTACCGAGACCGACGAGGCGGTGGTCTTCTCGACGTTGCGGGAACTGGCCGTCGTACCGGTGGAGTTGACCGTACTGGCCACCGGCACGACCGCACCCGGCGCGGTCCCCGCCGACCGCGGGCCCGAGCTCGCGACCGGGCGCGGCGTGCCCTGCTTCTCCGCCGTGCCGAGCCCCGGGGACGCCCTGTTCTTCGGGCTCTCCCGGGCAGCGCCGTCCTGCGTGGTGGCCCTGCGACTGGACTTCCCCGTCGCCGGCCACGGCATCGACCCCGAACACCCCCCGCTGGCCTGGGAGGCCTGGACCGGCGAGGGCTGGACCCGCTGCGAGGTCGACCGGGACGGCACCGGCGGCTTCAACCGGCCCGGCGACGTGCTCATCCAGCTGCCCGCCGGCCACCTCGCCTCCGCCGAGGCCCGGCAGCGCGCGGGCTGGCTGCGCTGTGTCGTCGTCCCCCCGGCCGAGGGCCGCAGGGCCTACTCGGCCGCCCCCACCCTGCTGTCGGCCGAGGCGTTCACCATCGGCGGCACCGCCCCGGCCGTGAACGCGGAGCGGGTCGACGGCCAGCTGCTCGGCATCTGCGAGGGGCTGCCCGGCCAGACCTTCACCCTCGACCGCGCTCCGGTCGTCGCCGGCGGGCCGCCGTTCACCGTGGAGACCCACACCGCCGCCGACGGGTGGGTGACCTGGACCGCGGTGCGCCACTTCGGCGAATCGGGCCCCGAGGACCTGCACATCGGCATCGACCGGGCCACCGGCGAGATCACCTTCGGCCCCGCCGTGCGGGAGGCCGACGGATCCCTGCGCCAGTACGGGGCGGTCCCCGCCAAGGGCGTCCCCGTACGGGCCCGCCCGTACCTCGCGGGCGGCGGCCGGCGCGGCAACGTGGCCCGCCGCACCCTCGGCGTACTGCGCAGCTCCATCCCGTACATCGCCCGTGTGGAGAACCGCCGCGCGGCCGGCGGCGGCGTCGACGGCGAGGACGTGGCCAACGCCCGGCTGCGCGGCGCGCTGGAACTGCGGACCCGCGAGCGGGCCGTCACCGCCGAGGACTACGAGTACCTGACCCGGCAGGCCGCCCCCGAAGTGGCCCGCGTCCGCTGCGTCGAGGCCCCCGACGAGGGTCCCGGCGGGGTCCGGGTGCTCCTCGTACCGGCTGCCGAGGACGACGGCGAAGGGCGCCTGGACTTCGCCCGGATGGCCTGCCCGCCCGCCCTGCTGGAGTCCGTCGCCGCCCACCTCCACGCCCGCCGCATGCTGGGCACCCGGCTCGTCGTCGAACCGCCGTACTACCAAGGCGTCACCGTCGTCGCCGCCTTGCGCGCGGCGGACGGCATCCCGCCCGCCCGGGTGCAGCGGGCCGCGCTCGCCGCTCTGTACCGGCAGCTGAACCCGCTCACCGGCGGCCCCGACGGGGACGGCTGGCCGTTCGGGAGGGCGGTGCACACCGGCGCCGTCTGGGCCGTCCTGGAACAGGTGCCGGGCGTGGAGTCGGTGGAGAGCGTAAGGCTGTTCCCCGCCGACCTGGAGACCCGGCGCCGCGGTGAGCCGGCCGACCGGATCGTGCTCCGCCCCGGCTCGCTGGTCTTCAGCTTCGACCACCAGGTACGGGTGGACCCGCGGTGAGCCGGCGCCTGGTTCCCGGCCTGCCCTCGCGCCACCCGCTGGGCGCCGCACTGCCCGCCGTCTACGCCGAGGACGACCTCGCCCAGCGGATCACCGAGAGCCTCGACGAGGTCCTGGCACCGGTGCTGGCCGTCCTCGACAGCCTGCCCGCCTACTTCGACCCGCGCCTGGCCCCCGCCGACTTCGTGGCGCTCCTCGCGGCATGGGTGGGCGCGGAGGGCGAGGTCCGGAAGGCGGTGGCCGGGCACGCGCGGCGGGGCACCCGGGCCGGTCTCGCCGAGCAGGTGCGCCAGGCCTTCGGGACGACCCCGGAGATCGAGGAGAGCGGCGCCACCGTGTGGTCCGCCACCCCCGACACCCCGCTGCCGGGATCGGGACGGCCGCATCTGCTCGTACGGCTGCGGGTGCCCGACCCGGCGGCCGTGGACACCGCGGCGCTGACCGCGTTCGTCGCCCGCAGCCGACCGGTGCACCTGCCCTTCTCCGTCGAGGTGCTCGCCCTGGGGGCGTGCGCGGGGCAGGAGCCCCCGATTGGGTAATGGGTTACTCATGCTGTGCGGGGGGTGAGAGTCCATCCTTGACCTGCCCATGAGCGGGGAAGGGGGCCGGACATGCCTGTCCGCACGTCGATTCCACTCCTGTCGAACGGCAGTCCGGGCGCCCTGGCGCTCGTGGTCGCGCCCGCCGGCTACGGCAAGACCACCCTGCTGGCCGGGGCCGCCGAGGCCTTCCGGGGCCGGGTCGTGCGCTGGCGGCCCTGCCGCGATACCCAGGACGCCTCCGCCCTGCTGGCCCGGCTGGCCGCCGCCGGGCCGGCGCCGACGCGGACCCCGCCGACGGTGGAGTCCGTACTGCTGGACATCGAGCGCGGCCCCGACCCGGTCCTGCTGCTCGTCGACGACGTGCACCTGGTGCACGGCAACCCCGCCGAGGCCGTACTGGAGGAGCTGGCCCGGCTGGCCCCGCCCGGCCGGCTCCGGGTCGTCCTGGCCGGCCGCCGGATGCCCGCCGTGAACCTCACCCGGCTGGAACTGGCCGACACCCTCGTCCTCACCGCGCGCGAACTGAGCCTCGGCGAGGCCGAGATCACCGCCGCCTTCCCCGACGCGGCCCCCGACCTGGCCCGGCTCAGCCGCGGCTGGCCGGCCGTCATCCGCCTCGGTCGGGCCGCCGCGGCCACCGGCCGCGATCCGCTGGACACGGCCGCGCTGCGCACCTACCTGGACCGGGAGGTGCTCGGCACGTTCCCGGAGAGGGCCGTACGGGCCCTGCGGCGCGGCACCGAGGAACCGCCCGAACTGGCCGAGGAGTACGGCGCGGCCGACTGCCTGCCCCTGCTGCGGAGCTACCTCGCCCGCCGCTGCCCGGGCGCCGTCCGCCGCCCGGCGCCGCCGACCCGGCCCTGCCCCGCCGACCCCGAACGGCGGCTCGCGCTGCGCTGCTTCCGGCGCTTCGAGGCCACAGTGGACGACCGGCCGCTGGACTGGGGCGCGACCCGGCCGCGGGTACGGGCGCTGGCGCGGCTGCTCGCCGTACACGCGGGGCGTCCCGTGCACCGGGAGCAGCTGATGGCGGCCCTGTGGCCGGAGAGCTCCGCCCGCACGGCCGGACACGGGCTGCAGACGGCGGTGTCGACGCTGCGCACGCTCCTGGAACCGGGCCGCCACCGGGGCGGCGCCCAGGTGCTGGTCCGCTCCGGCGAGGCGTACATGCTGAACCTCGTCCCCGGCGGCAGCTGCGACGTCCAGCGCTTCGAGGCCGCCACCGCGCAGGGCCTGGCCGAGGCCGCCCGGGGCAACGCCGACCGCGCCGTCGAGGCCCTGGGCCGGGCGCTGCGCCTCTACACCGGCGAGCTGCTCCCGGAGGACGGCCCGGCGGAGTGGGTGGTGCCGCTGCGGGAGCGCTGCCGGGGCCAGGCGGTACGGGCGGCGCACACCCTGGCCGAGGTGGAGCTGACCCGCGGCCGCCCGGAGCCCGCGGTGGCCGCGGCCACGCACGCCCTGTCGCTGGACCCCTTCCAGGACGGGGTGTGGCGGCTGCTGGTCGAGGCCCACCACCGGGCCGGCGCCCCGGCGGCCGCCCGCCAGGCCGAGCGGCGCCACGCCCAGATGGTGTCCGTGCTGCTGCACGGGGGCTCGTAGGGGCGTGCAGGCGACTATCGCCGCTTGAAGAACTCCACCTCGCCGAGGGCGACGTGCCGGTCGCCGTCCGCGCCGTAGGCGCCCTGCACGGTGATCCGGATCCGCACCACGTCGCTGACGGCGAAGTGGAAGCGCTGCTCCCCGGGCACGTCGGCGATGCGGACGGTCTTGGTGCTGGTACGGCCGTCCTTCGCGGTGGCGGTGAGCAGCAGGGCGCTCGGCCGGCCCTCCCGGAGGTACTTCTCCGCGACCGGTGAGGCCCCGGGGCGCACCACGAGGTCCAGCAGCCGCACCGGGCCCGCGAAGGCCGCCTCCAGGAACTCCCCCTGACCGGGCCCGGACGGGGCCGGTGCCCAGTACCGGTCGGTGGTGCCGTCCACCGCCAGGGCGGGCTCGTGCCCGGCGGCGGCACTGGACGCGGTCACCTGCACGGCGTGCGTCTGCTCGGGCTTGGACGCGCGGTCCCGTACGGCCTCCACCCCGCGCAGGGCTTCGGCACGGAACAGGTACCCGGCCCCGGCCAGGGCCAGCAGCACGGCGACCGGCAGCACGAAGCGCGGCATCCGCCACTGCCTGCGCGGCGGCCGCTCTCCGGCGGCGTGCGTGCGGCGGGTGAACAGGCGGCGCCACCAGGGGGCGCGGGGGACGACGGGGGCGTCCGCGAGGGAGGACCCGCAGCGGCGGCAGAACCTGCGGGTGGGCACGTTGCCCGCGCCGCACTGCCCGCAGATCAGCTCCCCGGGCCGCGGCGGGGCCTCCTCGGCCTCGGGGCGGCGGGGCGGAGGCGCGGCGGCCGGCGCGCTCCCGGCGACGGGCGGCTGGACGGCCCGCGCGCCCGGCGCTGCGGGCGGCCGGTTCGGCATGGGCGGCACGGCCGGCACCGGACCCGAACGCGGGGCGGGAGTCGCGGGCGAAGCAGGAGCGGCAGAAGGGGCCGGAGCGCCAGAAGTGGCAGAAGGGTCGGAAGTGGCAGGAGGGTCGGAAGGTGCCCGCGGGGCATGAGCCGGCGGGGAGCCCCCGGGCGCCCGACGGGGTGCCGCCGGGGCCGCCGCCGCATCACCGCCCCACTCCAGGAAGGCCCCGCAGCTCCCGCAGAACCGCTCCCCGGGCTCGCAGCGGGTGCCGCACACCGTGCAGTTGGTCACCCGGCCATGCTCGCCACCGCCCGGGCCCGGTCCAACCCCCGCCGGGGCACCCGCCCGGCACCCCGCGCCTGCCCTTTCGGGCAAGTCGAAGGCCCGGAACCCCCGGGCGGGGGGGTTCCGGGCCTCGCGGACCGTACGGATCAGAGCACGTCGGCGGCGATGTTCGCCGCGACCTGCTCCAGCAGGGGACCGGCGTTGGCGATGCACTTCGCCGTGTCCGGCTCGATCTCCGTCAGCGGGTACGCCCGGCGGATCCCGGCGGCCCCGAGGGCCTCCTGGGTCAGCAGCAGGCGGCCGCAGACCGCGACGACCTCCTTGCCCGCCGCGCGGGCCGCCGCCGCGACACCGGCCGGGGCCTTGCCGTGCAGGGTCTGCTCGTCCAGCGAGCCCTCACCGGTGATGACGAGCGTGGCCCGCTCCAGCGCCGGGGCGAAGCCCAGCACTTCCAGCATCAGCTCGATGCCGGGCCGGAACGTCGCGCCGAGGAGCAGTGCCCCGTACCCGATGCCGCCCGCGCCACCGGCGCCCGGCGCCAGCGCGCACTCGGCCGCCTTCGCGCCGATCGACTTCTCCAGCACCACCGCGAAGTGCGCGAGCGCCGCGTCCAGCGCCGCCACGTCCTCGGGCGACGCCCCCTTCTGCGGGCCGTAGACCGCCGGAGCGCCCTTCGGACCCGTCAGCGGGTTGTCCACGTCGCTCGCGAGGACGAGGTCCACCTCGGCGAAGCGGGGGTCGATGCCGGACAGGTCGGCCGAGGCCAGCCCGGCCAGGGCGCCGCCGCCCGGACCGACCGGTTCACCGTTCGCATCCAGGAACACCGCGCCCAGCGCGGCCAGCATGCCCGCGCCGCCGTCGGTGGTGGCGCTGCCGCCCACACCGAAGACGATCGAGCGCGCGCCCGCGTCCAGGGCGGCCTTCAGCAGCTCGCCCGAGCCGTAGGTGGTCGCCGTCAGCGGGGCGAAGACACCCGCCGGCAGCAGCTGCAGCCCGGAGGCCTCCGCCATCTCGACCACCGCGGTGCCCCCGCGCAGGGCGAAGGCCGCCGTGACCTGCTCACCGAGGGGTCCGGTGACCCGTACCTCCCGGCGTTCGAACCCGGCCGCCACGGCGGCCGCGACCGTACCGTCGCCGCCGTCCGCGACGGGGAGGGTCTCGACCTCCACGCCCGGTACGGCCCTGCGAAGGCCGGCCGTCACCCGCTCAGCGACCTGAACGGCCGTGAGCGAGCCCTTGAATTTGTCCGCGGCGATGAGCACGCGCGCGGTCTCAGTTACTGCTCCGTCCGTCACCTTGCTAATCCCTTGCTTTCGAACAGTGCAGTCGCGCCACCATGAGCCTATCCGGAGGATCCTCCTATGCCCATGGGTGGCCTGGGTCACGCCCGGCGCGCCATGCCCGTAAATGCGGATATATGCATGCATAGTGTGGCCGCATGGGCACGGATTCACTGGAACAGGCACGTCCGGATTCACCGGGAGGGGGACCCGAGGGGGTCGCCGAGGGCACTCCCGACCGCGCCGTCGTCGTCATCGGAGTGATCGCCGTGCTGGCCGTCGTCGCCTGGGCGGCCCTCGCCAAGGGCTCCTTCGACACGGCGTCGAGCACCGCCCTGGCCTGGGTGCTCAACAACTTCGCCTGGCTGTTCGTGATCGCCGCCGACGTCTTCCTCGTCATGTGCGTCGTGCTCGCGATCAGCCGCTTCGGCCGCATCCGGCTCGGCGCGGACGACGCGACACCGGAGTTCACCAACATCGCGTGGATCGCGATGATGTTCAGCGCGGGCATGGGCATCGGCCTGATGTTCTTCGGGGTGGGCGAGCCCCTCACCCACTACCTGAACCCGCCCCCGGCCTCCGGGGCGGCGCCCGGCACCGGGGACGCCGCGCGCGCCGCCATGGACTACTCCTTCTTCCACTGGACCCTCACCCCCTGGGCGATCTACGGCATCGCCGGCCTGGCCCTCGCCTACGCGACCTTCCGCAAGGGCCGCGGCAACCGCCTCAGCTCCGCCTTCGTCCCGCTGATGGGCGAGGAGCGGGCCAACGGCTGGGCGGGCAAGGCCATCGACCTGCTCGCCGTCTTCGCGACCGTCTTCGGCACGGCCACCAGCCTCGGGCTCGGCGCGCTCCAGGTCTCCAAGGGCTTGAACATCACCACCGGCATCGAGGACTCCACCACCGTCGAGCTGATCATCATCGCCTCGCTGTCGGCGGCCTTCGTGCTCTCCGCCTTCTCCGGCCTGCACAAGGGCGTCAAATGGCTGAGCACGATCAACATCGTGCTCGCCGCCGTCCTGATGCTCTTCGTCTTCGTGCTCGGCCCGACCGTCTACGTCCTCGACGTGATCCCGGCGAGCGTCGGCAGCTACCTGCACGACCTGCTCCCCATGGCGACCCGCACCGGGGCGTTCACCGACAGCAAGTGGCTCGGCGCGTGGACGATCTTCTACTGGGCCTGGTGGCTGTCCTGGGCGCCGTTCGTCGGCACCTTCATCGCCCGCATCTCGCACGGCCGCACCATCCGCGAGTTCCTCATCGGAGTCCTGCTGGTGCCCAGCGGCGCCACCGTCATCTGGTTCTGCGTGATGGGCGGCACCGCCATCCGCCTCGACTCCACCGGCGCCGTCGACTTCGCCGCCAGGATCAAGGACGGGACCGAGGCCTCGCTCTTCGCGATGCTGGACGCGCTGCCGCTGGGCACGGTCACCTCCTGGGTGGCCATGGCCCTGGTCATGACGTACTTCGTCACCAGCGCCGACTCCGCCTCCCTCGTCATGGGCTCCCTCACCAGCCGCGGCTCCCTGCACCCGCCCACCTGGCTCGTCGTCACCTGGGGCGTGCTGATGGCCGCCGTGGCCGCCGTCCTGCTCGTCGCGGGCGGCCTGAAGTCCCTCCAGACCGCCACCATCCTGGTCGCGCTGCCCTTCGTGATCGTGATGCTGCTGCTCTGCTGGGCCCTGGTGCGGGAACTGCGTGAGGATCCCGGCGCGGGCCCCGCCCGCCACCACGCCCTGCACGGGCTGCGGGACGCCGTCAGGGCGATGGTCGGCGACGCCATCACCGAGCAGGGACCGGCACGCCACCCCAGGCTGCGCAGGGTCGCCGAGTCCAAGGGCCGCGACCGGGAGGACGGGGCCGGGACCCCGGAGGCGTAGGCCGTCCCGGCCACCCCGGCGCCTGGGTAGGGTTGCCGCGTGACCACCACGGATGACTACGCCACCTACATCGCGAGCCTGCCCCGGGTGCTGGCCGGCGCCGCCGCCCTCTACCGGGACGCCGAGGGCCGGGTCCTGCTCGTCGAGCCCAACTACCGCGAGGGCTGGGCCCTGCCGGGCGGCACCATCGAGTCGGACGAGGGCGAGTCCCCGCGCACGGCCGCCCGCCGCGAGAGCGCCGAGGAGATCGGCATCGACGTCCCGCTCGGCCGGCTGCTCGCCGTGGACTGGACGCTGGGCGCAGGCCGGCCCCCGCTGGTCGCGTACCTCTACGACGGCGGCGTGCTCGACGCCGCCCAGCTCGCCGGCATCAAGCTCCAGGAAGAGGAGCTGATCTCGTGGCGGCTGGTCGACCCGGCCGAGCTCACCGCGTACCTCCCCGGCTCGCTCGGCCTGCGCACGGCGGAGGCGTACCGGGTCCTCGGGTCCGGCGAGGGCACGGCGGAACTGGAGAACGGCCGCCGCCCGGACGGACGCTAAGACCCCGTCAGGACCCCCAGGGTTATCCGGCGCCTACATCGAGCAGGACAGAATTCACCAGATGATCACGATGTACGCCTGGCCCAGCACCGCCGACGGGCCCGACGCCCTCCCGATGGTCCACTTCACCACCGAACAGCAGGCCGGCGGCGAGGTGACCCCCGAGGGAGTGCCCGTCTGGCTGTTCGACACCGCCATACGCGACGGCGGCTGGGCCCAGTTCACCGACTTCGACGGCTGGTCCGTCCCCGCGGCCGGCTGGCAGGCCTTCTACCGCCGCGAGGACGACCTCCTCGCCGTCACCGGACCCGGTTCCTGCGAAGGCTGGTACCAGGGCAACCTCGGCGCCGACGGCGACTGGGTGACGGCCGCCGCGACCCAGCAGAGCGTGGTCCTGCTCGCCGCCCCCGTTCAGCACCCGTCCCTGTTCGGCTACGCGGTGGAGGCCGGCGCCGCCTTCGCCCTGCTGGTGCCGCTGCTCGTCGTCTGACCGAAGTGCGGCCCGCCGCCGCGGATGCTGCAATCAGTGGCCATGGAGCGCTACCGCGTGCTTGCGGTCCACCCGTTCCGCTCGGCGGCCTCGGTGGCCCTGCTCATCGCGCTCCACTACCTGGCCCCACTGGAGCGCGGGCTCGACGTCACCGCCGTCACCTCGCTGGTCCTCGGGCTGACCGGGTTCGGCCTCCTGCTCACCTGGCACATCTCCGCCGTCAGCCGTGCGGAGCATCCGCTGCTGCGGGCACTGGAGGCGCTGGCCACCGCGGTGCCGCTGTTCCTCGTGGTGTTCTCGGCGACGTACTTCCTGCTCGCCGAGGAGCAGGCCGGGTCGTTCTCCGAGCCGCTGAGCCGGGTCGATGCCATGTACTTCACGGTCGCGGTGTTCGCGACCGTGGGTTTCGGGGACATCGTCCCCACCACCGGGACGGGCCGTGCGCTGACCACCGTGCAGATGATCGCCGACCTGATCGTGGTCGGAGTGGTCGCCAAGGTCCTCTTCGGCGCGGTCAAGGTCGGTCTGCGCCGGCGGGACGCCGACGCGGACGACCCGCCGGACAGAGACAGAGACAGGGACAGTGACGGCGACAGCGCCTAGAGCTGCAGTTCCCCGGCCTCGAAGGCCAGCAGCCGCACCTTGCGGTCCAGACCGCCGCCGTAGCCCGTCATGCTGCCCGAGGCCCCGATCACACGGTGGCACGGCACGATGATCCCCACCGGGTTCTTCCCGTTGGCCAGGCCCACCGCGCGCGAGGCGCCCGGCTTGCCGAGCTTCGCCGCGAGCTCCCCGTACGACCACGTCTGCCCGTACGGGATGCGTACGAGCTGGTCCCAGACGCTGCGCTGGAAGTCGGTGCCCTCCAGCCGCACCGGCAGGTCGAACTCGGTGAGCTCGCCAGCGAAGTACGCCGTCAGCTGCCGCGCCACTTCGGGGAAGGGCTCCTCGGAGGCGGCGACCCGCTCGCCGAAGGACTCCTCGGCGGGGCGGTGGCGCTGCCCGGTCATGTACAGGCCGCTGAGTACGCCGTCGGTGGCGACCAGGGTGAGCGGGCCGTAGGGGCTGTCGACGACGGTGTGCTGCTTGCTGCTGCTGGTCATGGTCTTTCGCGTCATGGTCTTTCGCGCCTCTCAGACGGGCAGGTGGTTGACGGGGTGGTCGTCGGTGGCCCACAGGTATTGGACGGCGTACGCGCGCCAGGGCCGCCAGCCGGCCGCCCGGGCCGTCAGCGCCGCGGGCGTGGACGGCAGGCCGAGCTCCTTCGCGGCCCGCCGGACCCCCAGATCGGACGGCAGGAAGGCGTCCGGGTCGCCCAGCGCCCGCATCGCGATCACCTCGGTGGTCCACGGGCCGAATCCGGGCAGCGAGTTCAGCCGCGCCCGGGCCGCTTCCCAGTCGCTGTCGATGCCGAGCGGGAGCGAGCCGTCGGCCAGCGCCGCGACCAGGGTGGTCAGGGTGGTCCGCCGGCTGCGGGGCAGGGCCAGGGACTCCGGGTCCAGCCCGGCCAGCGCCTGAGGGGAGGGGAACAGGTGGGTCAGCCCGCCCTCCGGGTCCGGGTCGGCCACGGGCTCGCCGTGGGCCGCGACCAGCCGGGCCGCGTGGGTGCGCGCGGCCGCGGTGGACACCTGCTGGCCGAGGACGGCGCGCACGGCGAACTCCGCCGCGTCGACCGTACGGGGCACCCGGCGCCCGGGAGCCTTGTCCACGAGCGGGGCCAGCAGCGGATCGGAGCGCAGCTGCCCGTCGACCGCCTCGGGGTCGGCGTCGAGGTCGAGCATCCAGCGGCAGCGGCTGATGGCGATGGTCAGGTCCCGCAGGTCGGTCAGGGCGAGCTGGCAGCCGATGTGGTCGGGCTGCGGGGTGAGCGAGACGACCCCGGTCCCGTACGGGAGCCTCAGCGTCCGGCGGTACGCCCCGGCCCGCCACTCCTCGACCCCGGGAACGGCCGTGGCGGCGAGGTGCCCGAAGAGGTTGCCGGGGTTCAGCGGGGCCCGGTAGGGCAGCCGGAGCGCGATCGTTCCGGGGACCCTGGGCCCCAGCCGGCTGGCCTTCTCGGCGCGCTGCCGGAGCTCGCCGGGGGCGAGGGCGAAGACCGCGCGGACGGTCTCGTTGAAGGTGCGGATGGAGGAGAACCCGGCGGCGAAGGCGATGTCGCCCATGGGCAGCTCGGAGGTCTCGATGAGCAGCCGCGCGGTCTGCGCGCGCTGCGCCCGCGCGAGGGCGAGCGGGCCGGCGCCCAGCTCGGCGCTCAGCTGCCGCTCCACCTGGCGGGTGGAGTACCCGAGGCGGGCGGCCAGGCCCGGCACGCCCTCGCGGTCGACGACGCCGTCCTGGATGAGCCGCATGGCGCGGGCGACGGCGTCGGCCCGGGCGTTCCACTCGGGCGAACCGGGGCTGGTGTCGGGCCGGCACCGCTTGCAGGCCCGGAAGCCGGCCTGCTGGCAGGCGGCGGCACTGGGCAGGAAGGTCATGTTCTCGACCTTGGGCGGCACGGCGGGGCAGCTCGGCCGGCAGTAGATCCGCGTGGTCAGCACGGCGGTGAAGAACCACCCGTCGAAGCGGGCGTCCTTCGACTGCACTGCTCTGACGCAGCGATCGGTGTCGGTGTACATGGCTCCAGGATCCCGGCCGCCTCACCGCCGGGCTGGCGGTTTTCCGACATCAAGCCTACGGCCCCCGGTCGTCGGGCCCCAGCCCCCGGGGCACGGCATCAGACCCCCGCCGGACCTGACGTGCCCGTCAGGCGGTGGGCGGCCACGGCCAGGGTGAGCGCGATCAGGTCGTGCGGGCGCGACAGGGAGCGGGAGGTCAGGTGCTCCAGCCGCCGCAGCCGGTTGAAGACCGTGTTGCGGTGACAGTACAGACGGGTGGCCGCACGGCCCGCGGAGCCCTCCGCCGCGAGCCACGCGTCCAGGGTCTCCAGCAGCACCGCCCGGTCCGCCGGGTCCAGCTCCAGCAGCGGACCCAGGACCGCCTGGACCAGCTCCCCGGCGAGCTCGGGCTGCCGTACGACCAGGGCCGTCGGGAGCCGCTCCGACAGCCGGACCAGCGAGCGCTCCTCCGCCCCGCAGGTGGCCAGCGCCGTCTCCGCCAGCCGCCGCGCCCGGCCCAGCTCCGCCAGCCCGCCCACCACCGGGCCGATCCCGCCGGGGCCGGGGCAGCGGTCGGCCAGTTCCGCGGCCAGCTCGTCCAGCGAGGACGACCCGAGGGCCACCACCGCCAGCTCCTGCTCCGCCCGCATCCGCCAGAACAGCCGCATCCCGCCCGCCGACGTCACCCGGTGCACCGAGTCCCGCCGGTCCACCGGGAGTACGACCACCGCGTACCGCCCCTGCTCCGGCAGGTCCAGACCCGCCGCCGCCCGCGCCGCGAGGCCCGGCGCGGCGTCGCCGTCCAGCAGCGCGTCCAGCAGCGCCTGCACCCGCTCGTCGCTGCGCCGGCGCATCTCCAGCTCGCCCTCCCGGTAGGCCTCGGCCGTCGCGGCGGCCTGCTGCTCGATCCCGGCCCACATCGCGCCCGCCGTCCGGGCCAGGACCGGCAGGGCGTCCGGGTCCTCCTCCGTGACGATGTCCAGCAGGGCGTCCCACGTCAGCCGGCCCGCGCGCCGGTAGGCGTACAGCAACAGGTCCAGCGGCAGGCCCTGTTCGGCCCTGCGCCGCCCCAGCTCCTGCGCGTAGGCCAGGTCCTTGCGCAGGTCCGAGCGGCGCGCGGCGAAGGCCTCGATGCCGTACCGCATCGCCTCGCTGATCTGCTGCCAGTGCTCGTCCCGCGGTACCGCCACGTCGAACAGCGGCGAGTGCTTCGCCAGATCGCCGATGAGCTGATCCGTCAGAGCGGGGATCCGCTCCACCAGAACCTCGGCCGCCGTCAGCAGCACCGACCATTCCGCTTCCGTCCGCGCCCTGCGTCCACCCATGGCCGCAGAGGATGTCACCCGGGGCCCGTCGGCGTAAGAGGACCCGTCGGCAGGTCTGTGCCGTTGCACAAGCGGACCCCACCCCGGGCTGGTCATCGGCAGCGATTCGGCCTCGGGCCGTGGACGCCCGCCCCCGCCCGGTGCTGGTCTGTGCGCCAGCACAGAGCCCGACCGTGGGTGGCGATCAGTGGGAGGGGATGTGGCCTCGCTCCAGGTGAGTGCGCTGTCCGTCGGCTACGGACCGGTCCGGGCACTGCGCGCCGTGTCGCTCGACGTACCCGCGGGCACCGTGGTCGTCGTACTCGGCGGGAACGGCGCGGGAAAGACGACCCTGCTGCGGGCGGTGTCCCGGACGCTCGGCTTCCACCGGGGCGCCGCCACCGGCGGGGGCATCAGCTTCGACGGCCGGCCGCTGGACGGCCTCGGCCCCGCCGGGGCGGTGGCCGCCGGGGTGGTGCAGGTCCCGGAGGGGCGGCAGGTGTTCACCCGCATGACCGTCGCCGACAATCTGCGGGCCGGCGCTCTCGGCGCCCGGGCCGGCTCCCGCGCCGACACCGCCCGCTCGCTGGCCCGCGTCCACGAGCTGTTCCCGGTCCTGGCCCGGCGGGCCCGGCAGCGGGCCGGCCTGCTGTCCGGCGGCGAGCAGCAGATGCTCGCGCTGGGCCGGGCCCTGATGGCCCGCCCCCGGCTGCTGCTGCTCGACGAGCCCTCGCTGGGCCTGGCGCCGAAGATGGCCGCCACCATCGCCGAGACGATCACCGAGATCAACGCCTCGGGCACCTCGGTGCTGCTGGTGGAGCAGAACGCGGCCCTCGCGCTCCGGCTGGCCTCGTACGCGTACGTCCTGGAGGTCGGCGAGGTCACCCTGTCGGGCCCGGCCGCCGAGCTGGCGGCCTCCGACGAGGTACGCCGCCGCTACCTCGGCATCACCGATGAGGACGCCCCGGCCCCGCAGACGGCCCGGACCCTGCGCAGGTGGTCCGCGTGACCCCGTCCGCGCCGCCGGAGACGACCGCCCCACCGCCCCTCACGGTCACCGACGTGACCGTCCGCTTCTCCGGCCTCACCGCCCTCGACTCCGTCTCCCTCACCGTCGAGCCCGGCAGCGTGCACGCCGTCATCGGACCCAACGGAGCCGGCAAGTCGACCTGTTTCAACGTGCTCTCCGGGGTCTACCGGGCCGCCTCCGGCAGCGTGCGCTTCGGCGCCACCGAGCTCACCGGTCTCGCCCCGCACGCCGTCGCCGCCCTCGGCGTCGCCCGTACCTTCCAGAACCTGGCGCTGCCCCCGCACACCACCGTCGCCGACAGCCTGCTGCTGGGCCGCCACCGGCTGATGCGCTCGGGGTTCCTCGCCACCGGGCTGCGGCTGCCGTCCGCCGTCCGCGAGGAGCGGCTGCACCGCGAACGGGTCCGCGAGATCGCCGCCTTCGTCGGCCTGGAGGCCGACCTGGCAGCCCCCGCGGGCTCCCTCCCGTACGGCAAGCAGAAACTCGTCGAGCTGGCCCGGGCCCTGTGCATGGAGCCCCGGCTGCTGCTCCTGGACGAACCCGTCGCGGGGATGACCGCGGACGAACGCCTGCGCACCGCCGCCGTCGTCGCCGGGGTCCGCGACAGCCTCGGCATCTCGATCGTGCTGGTCGAACACGACATGGGGGTGGTGATGCGGCTCGCGGACGCGGTGACCGTGCTCGACTTCGGAAAACGGATCGGCGGCGGGACCCCCGCCCAGGTGCAGAACGACCCGGTGGTCGTCCGCGCCTACCTCGGCGAGGAGGCCCCGGCCCCGTGACCACCTTCCTGGAACTGCTCCTCGGCGGCCTCTCCATGGGCTCCGTCTACGCCCTGATCGCCCTCGGCTTCGTGGTCATCTTCAAGGCCACCGAGGTCGTCAACTTCGCCCACGCCTCCCTCCTCCTGGCGGGCGGGTACGTCACCGCCCTCCTCCACGACGACATCGGCTTCTGGCCCGCCCTCGCGGTCGGCACCGGCGCCGCCGCCGCGGTCGGGGCGGGGGTGGAGTTCCTGGTGATGCGGCGCTACCGGGGCCAGGACCCGAGCGTCCTCGCCATCGTCACCATCGGCGTGGACATCCTGCTCGTCACCGACCTCACCCGTCGCATCGGTACGGACGTCCTCGCCCTCGGCGACCCGTGGGGCGCGGCCGTGGTCCGCCTCGGGCCGGTCACCGTGCCGCAGACCCGGATCGCGGCCCTGATCACCGCCTCCCTGCTGATCACCGCCTTCCTCCTGGCCTTCCGGTACACCGCGTGGGGGGTGGCGATGCGGGCCGCCGCCGAGAAACCGGAGACGGCCGCGCTGATGGGCGTACGGCTGGGCCGGGTGTCGATGGCCGCGTGGGCGGTCGCCGGAGCCCTCGCCGCGGTGGCGGCGCTCTTCCTCACCGTCTTCCCCACCCCCGGACTGGAACGGGCCACCTCGCTGGCCGCCCTCAAGGCCTTCCCGGCGGCCATCCTCGGCGGGCTCGACTCCACCACCGGAGCCCTGGCCGGCGGGCTGATCGTCGGCGTCACCGAGGCCATGGCCACCGGCTACCAGAGCCAGCTCACCTTCCTGGGCCGCGGCATAGGCGACCTCGCCCCGTACCTGGTGATGGTCGTGGTCCTGCTCCTGCGTCCGGCAGGCCTCTTCGGCACGAAGGAGCTCGCCCGTGTCTGACCCCATCCGCCGGATCATGTGGGCCGCCGGGGCCCTGGTGCTGCTGGCCCTGCCCTTCTACCTGGAGCGGTTCTGGCTCCAGGCCGGGCTGTTCGCCATCGCCGCCGGGATCGGTGCCATCGGGCTGAACCTGCTCACCGGGGCCACCGGCCAGCTGTCCATGGGGCACGCCTTCTTCCTGGCCGTCGGGGCGTACGGGTACTGCGCGCTGGCGGGTGACGGCGGGCGCTCCGGCGGCCACGCACTGGTGGGCCTCGGCCTGCCCAGCTGGCTCGCGGCCGTGCTCGCCGTCGCCCTCGCGGGCGCCGCGGGCGGGCTCTTCAGCCCCATCGCCGGCCGGCTGCGCGGTGCCTACCTCGGCATCGCCACCCTCGCGCTGATCTTCATCGGGCAGCACGTCCTGTTCAACGCCACCCCCCTCACCGGCGGCTTCAACGGCCGCGCCGTCGAGCCCCTGTCCCTCTTCGGCATCACCTTCGACGACACCGAGACCGTGATCGCCGCCGTCCCCTTCCAGTCCGCGGAGAAGCTCTGGTACGTCGCCCTCGCCGCTCTCCTGGGCTGCGCCCTCTTCGCCCGCGGCGTCCTGCGCGGCCGCCCCGGCCGCGCCATGAACGCCATCCGGGACCACAACATCGCCGCCGGCGTCATGGGCGTGCCGGTCGCCCGCTACCGTGCCGCCGTCTTCGTCCTGTCCTCCATGTACGCGGGCCTGGCGGGGGTGCTCCTCGCCCTCGTCTTCCAGCGCACCGTGCCGGACTACTTCGGCATGGTCCTCTCCCTCGAATACCTCGCCATGATCGTGATCGGCGGTCTCGGCACGGTCGCGGGCTCCGTCATCGGCGCGGCCTTCGTCTCCCTGCTGCCCCAGCTGCTCACCCGCTACAGCGACGCCCTCCCGCTCGTCTCCGCGCCGGGCACCGGCGGAGTGTCCCCGGGAGAGACGTCCCGCTACCTGTACGGCGCGGCCGTCGTCGCCGTCGTCCTCTTCCTCCCGGGCGGCCTCGCCCGGATCAGGCCTCCCCGGCCCGCACGTCCCCCGAAGGAGCCAGCGTGATCAGACCCAGTGCGAACAAGCGAGCGCGACTCGGTACGGCCGCCCTCGCGGCCGCGATCGCCCTCACCGGCGCCGCCGGCTGCAGCGGCAAGGCGGGCGGCGCCGCCGACGACAAGCCGGCCGAAGGCGGGGTCAAGACCGGCAAGGGGGTCACCGCCACCGCCATCCGGCTCGGCGCCCTCACCGACATGACCGGCGTCTACGCCTCGCTCGGCAAGAGCGTCACCCAGGCCCAGCAGCTCTGGATCAAGCAGACGAACGACGCCGGCGGCATCTGCGGCCGGCAGCTGGAGCTGACGGTCCGCGACCACGGCTACGACCCGCAGAAGGCCCTCGCCGGCTACACCGAGCTGGAGCCCGACGTGCTGGGTTTCGCCCAGTTCATCGGCTCGCCCTTCGTCGCCGCGGCCAAGGGACGCATCGACGGCCAGGACAAGGGCCTGGTCATTCCGCAGGCCTGGTCCGCCTCGCTGCTGGGCAGCGCGTCCATCCGCACGGTGGGGGCCACGTACGACATCGAGACGGTCAATGCCGTCGGCTACCTCCTCGACCAGAAGCGCATCGCCTCCGGTGACAAGATCGGGCACGTGTACTTCGAAGGGGACTACGGCGAGAACTCCCTCGCCGGGGCCAAGCACGCGGCCAAGGAGGCCGGGCTCACCGTCGTCGAGCAGAAGATCAAGCCCACCGACAACGACATGTCCGCGCAGGTCGCGGCCCTCAAGCAGGCCGGGGTCAAGGCCGTGGTGGTCAGCGCCGGGCCCAAGCAGGCGGCCTCGCTGGTCGGGGTCGCGGCGGCCGGCGGCTGGAACGTGCCCGTGGTCGGCAACAACTCCGCCTTCGCCCCGCAACTGCTCGCGACCCCGGCGGGCGCGGCCCTGCAGAAGGACTACTACGTCGCCGCGTCAGCCCTGCCCATCGGCTCCCCGGCGCCCGGCCCGGCGGCCCTCGCCACGGCCTACAAGGCCGCGTACCCGGATGCGGGGCTCGACAACGGCGTGGTGGCCGGTTACACGGCCGCTGCGGTCTACGGGGAGGCCCTGAAGAAGGCCTGCGCCGACAAGGACCTCACCCGCGAGGGCGTCGGCAAGGCCCTGCTGACGCTGAAGTCCTACGACAGCGGCTTCGGGATCACGCACGACTTCTCCGACCCGAAGGCCCCCTCCACCCGGCAGAGCGTGATCATGAAGCCCGACGCGCAGACCCCGGGCGGCCTGAAGGTGGTCAAGGAGGCCGCGGTGGCCCCCGCGGCCGAGAAGTACACCCCGGCCGGCTGACGCCCGCCGGAGCCCCGCGTGGGGCCCGGAAACGACGAGAGGGCCCTGGGACGCCAATGGCGTCCCAGGGCCCTCTCCCGTACGGCTAGCGGGTCGTGGCCCGCGCCTCACGGCGGTTGTGGCGGAACGTGTTCGCCCGGCGCGTCGTGGCGAACAGCGGGATCGTCGCCGCCAGGGCGATCTGCAGCGCGCAGCCCGTCTGGAGCAGCAGCTGACCACCGGGGGCGTCGAACGCCCAGGCCGCCAGCAGACCCATCGCACCGACGATCCAGCTCAGCATCGCCACCGCGAGGACACCCCGCGGCTTGGGGTACTCGACGCGGCTCACCATCAGCCACGCCACCCCGATGATCGCCAGCAGCGTCGGGACGAACGGCAGCTCCAGCAGCACGATCGAGACGACCGTCAGCGCGCCGAAGGGGCTCGGCATGCCCTGGAACATGCCGTCCTTCATCGTCACGCAGCTGAATCTCGCCAGCCTGAGCACGACCGCGAGCAGGACGACGATCGCCGCCAGCGCCGACATCTTCTGGTGCGCGTCCACGGCGACCATGCCGTAGACGAGCACGAAGTACGCCGGGGCGAGCCCGAAGCTGATCAGGTCGGACAGGTTGTCCAGCTCCGCGCCCATCGGCGAGCTGCGCAGCTTGCGGGCCACGATGCCGTCGAAGAGGTCGAAGACCGCGGCGAGCAGCATCAGTATCACTGCCGTCGCGGCGCTGCTGCGGGCCATGCCCGACTCGCCGCTGCCGGTCAGGTGCGGAATGAGGATCCCGGTGGTGGTGAAGTACACCGCCATGAATCCGCACGTCGCGTTACCGAGGGTGAGGGTGTCCGCTATCGACAGCCGCAGCGACAGCGGCATGTCGTCTTCGGCGGAATCCGCCTCCGAAGCCTCGGGCACCCATCCCTGTGACGGAGTCGCAGGGGTCTCGGGGTCAGTCACGGTCAATTCGGGTCACCCCCGCGGTGGTGGCCTGACCGACCTCGACCGCGACCTCGACGCCCTCCGGGAGGTAGATGTCGACGCGCGAGCCGAAGCGGATCAGACCGATGCGTTCGCCCTGCTCCACCTTGGTGCCGGCCGGCAGGTACGGGACGATCCGGCGCGCCACGGCGCCGGCGATCTGCACCATCTCGATGTCGCCGAGCTCGGTGTCGAAGTGCCAGACAACGCGCTCGTTGTTCTCGCTCTCCTTGTTGAACGCCGGGACGAACCCGCCGGGGATGTGCTCCACGGACGTCACCGTGCCCGCGAGGGGCGCGCGGTTGACGTGGACGTTCAGCGGGCTCATGAAGATCGCGACCCGGGTCCGCCCGTCCTTCCACGGCATGATGCTCTGCACCACACCGTCGGCGGGCGAGATGACACGGCCCTGAGCGATCTCGCGCTCGGGGTCGCGGAAGAACCACAGCATGCCCGCCGCGAGTGCGGTGGCGGGCACGGCCGCCGCGGCCCAGCGTCCGGACTTGCGGGCCCGGGTGAGGCTGAGCGCCGCGGTGGCGACGGTCGGCAGAAGCCACGGCGATGCTCCGCGCGCGAGGCTTACGCCAAGGAGGCTGTCGCGAGGTGCAGAGGTTTGGCTGTGGGGCATGGATGACCTTCGTAGCGGGTGATGCCGCGCCGTAAACGGGGGGACGGGACGGCGGCTTTACTGGAATGCTATCGGTTGCACGCAACAACTGGGCAAGCCAGAAGCCGAGTCGATGACCGCCGACCAGTGACTGCAAGTGACTCTTCTGCGGAAAATCGCTGGATGATTCCCCGCAAAAGGGACTTTCAGCCCTGGAGTCGGTACTCCTCGAGCAAGCGTCGCCCAATGATCATTTTCTGGATCTCGGCGGTACCTTCACCGATCAGCAGCATCGGGGCCTCCCGGTAGAGGCGCTCGATCTCGTACTCCTTCGAGAAGCCGTAGCCACCGTGGATACGGAAGGCGTCCTCCACCACCTCCTTGCAGTACTCGGAGGCGAGGTACTTCGCCATCCCTGCTTCGAGGTCGTTTCGTTCCCCGGAGTCCTTTTTGCGTGCTGCGTTGACCATCATCGCATGGGCGGCTTCGACCTTGGTAGCCATCTCGGCCAGCTTGAACTGGATCGCCTGGTGCTCGGCGATGGCCTTGCCGAAAGTGTGACGCTGCTGGGCATAAGAGACACCCAGCTCGAAAGCACGCTGAGCGACGCCGCAGCCACGGGCCGCCACGTTGACGCGGCCGACCTCGACCCCGTCCATCATTTGGTAAAACCCTCGGCCGGTCTGGCCGCCGAGCACCCGATTAGCCGGAATGCGCAGTCCGTCCATGATGAGCTCGGTCGTGTCGACGCCCTTGTAGCCCATCTTGTCGATCTTGCCGGGGATGGTCAGGCCCGGACGGACCTCACCGAAGCCCGGCTCCTTCTCGATCAGGAAGGTCGTCATCGACTTGTGGGGCGCCGTGCCCTCCGGGTGTCCTTCGTCACTCCGGACGAGAACGGCCACCAGCGTGGACGTGCCGCCGTTCGTCAGCCACATCTTCTGGCCGTTCAGGACGTACTCGTCACCGTCCTTCACCGCCTTCGACGTGATGGCCGACACGTCCGAGCCGAGGCCCGGCTCGGACATCGAGAACGCGCCGCGCACCTCGCCCAGCGCCATCCGGGGCAGGAAGTAGTCCTTCTGCTCCTGGGTGCCGTGCTGCTTGAGCATGTACGCCACGATGAAGTGGGTGTTGATGATGCCCGAGACGGACATCCAGCCACGCGCTATCTCCTCGACGCACAGCGCGTAGGTGAGCAGCGACTCACCCAGGCCGCCGTACTCCTCCGGGATCATCAGCCCGAAGAGGCCGAGCTCCTTGAGGCCGTCGACGATCTGCTGCGGGTACTCGTCGCGGTGCTCCAGCTCGGTCGCGACCGGGATGATCTCCTTGTCGACGAACTCGCGGACGGTCTTGAGGATCTCCCGCTGGACGTCGTTGAGCCCGGCGGTCTGGGCGAGTCGGGCCATGGCTACTTCCCCTGTTCCTTCAGCGTGGGCCGGCCGGGCTGCTCGCCGCCGCGCTCCTTGATGTAAGTCTCGGTCGGGACCATCACCTTGCGCCGGAAGACGCAGACGAGGGTGCCGTCCTGCTTGTAGCCCTTGGTCTCCACGTACACGATCCCGCGGTCGTTCTTCGACTTGGACGGGGTCTTGTCGAGGACCGTGGTCTCGCCGTAGATGGTGTCGCCGTGGAAGGTCGGCGCCACGTGCCGCAGGGACTCGATCTCCAGGTTGGCGATCGCCTTTCCGGAGACGTCCGGGACGGACATGCCCAGCAGCAGCGAGTAGATGTAGTTGCCCACGACCACGTTCTTGCCGAAGTCGGTCGTGTTCTCGGCGTAGTTGCTGTCCATGTGCAGCGGGTGGTGGTTCATGGTCAGCAGGCAGAAGAGGTGGTCGTCGTACTCCGTGACCGTCTTCCCGGGCCAGTGCCGATAGACGTCGCCGATGGTGAACTCTTCGTAGGTGCGGCCAAACTGCATGGTGCCCCCTCCGGGGTGCTTGCCCGGGCCCTGCGGGGCCCGGGGCTGGGGATGGGTGCGCCCGACACTGCGGGATCGCCTCAGGCGGTGGGGACCTCGAACTTCGACGTCCGCTGCATGCCCGCGGCGCGGCCCTTGCCGGCGATGACCAGGGCCATCTTGCGGCTGGCCTCGTCGATCATCTCGTCGCCGAGCATCGCGGAGCCCTTCTTGCCGCCCGCCTCCGAGGTGCACCAGTCGTACGCGTCGAGGATGAGCTCGGCGTGGTCGTAGTCCTCCTGGGAGGGGGAGAAGACCTCGTTGGCCGCGTCGACCTGGCCGGGGTGCAGGACCCACTTGCCGTCGAAGCCGAGGGCGGCGGCGCGGCCGGCCACCTCGCGGTACGCGTCCACGTCGCGGATCTGGAGGAAGGGGCCGTCGATGGCCTGGAGGTTGTGCATGCGGGCCGCCATCAGGATCCGCATCAGGATGTAGTGGTAGGCGTCCGCGCCGTAGCCGGGCGGCTGCATGCCCACGACCAGGGACTTCATGTTGATCGAGGCCATGAAGTCGGCCGGGCCGAAGATGATCGTCTCCAGCCGCGGCGAGGCGGCGGCGATCTCGTCGACGTTCACCAGGCCCTTGGCGTTCTCGATCTGCGCCTCGATGCCGATCTTGCCGACCTCGAAGCCCATGGTCTTCTCGATCTGCGTGAGCAGCAGGTCCAGGGCCACGACCTGCTGGGCGTCCTGGACCTTCGGCAGCATGATGCAGTCGAGGTTCTGGCCGGCGCCCTCGACGACCGTGATGACGTCGCGGTACGTCCAGTGGGTGGTCCAGTCGTTGACGCGCACCACACGGGTCTTGCCGGTCCAGTCGCCGTTGTTCAGCGCGTCCACGATGGTGTGGCGGGCGCCTTCCTTGGCGAGCGGGGCGCAGGCGTCCTCCAGGTCGAGGAAGACCTGGTCGGCCGGCAGGCCCTGGGCCTTCTCCAGGAAGCGCGGGTTCGAACCCGGCACCGCGAGGCAGGAGCGACGCGGGCGAAGGCGGTTCACCACGGGACCAGAGGTGCCCGACGCGGAGCGGAGGTCAGGCAGGGCGGCGGCGGGCGACGGGTGGGCGGGCGTGGTCATGCGGGGACCTCCGTGCTGATGAGGGGGCTGAGCTTGTTCGCTTTGCGGATCTCGTCGACGATACGGCCGATGATCTCCGTGATGCCGAAGTCCTTGGGGGTGAAGACGGCGGCGACTCCGGCCGCCTTGAGGGTCACGGCATCCGCGTTCGGAATGATGCCGCCGACGATGACGGGTATGTCACCCGCCCCCGCCGCACGCAGGCGTTCGAGGACGTCCGGGACGAGTGCGCTGTGCGATCCGGACAGGATGGACAGTCCCACGCAGTGCACGTCCTCGGCCAGCGCCGCCGAGGAGATCTCCTCCGGCGTCAGCCGGATGCCCTGGTAGACCACCTCGAAGCCCGCGTCGCGGGCCCGTACGGCGATCTGCTCGGCACCGTTGGAGTGCCCGTCCAGGCCGGGCTTGCCGACCAGCAGGCGCAGCCGGCCGGAGCCGAGCTCGTCGGCCGTACGGGACACCTTCTCGCGGACCTCGTGCATCGGGGTACCGGGCTCGGCGGTCACGGCCACCGGGGCCGAGGAGACCCCGGTCGGGGCGCGGAACTCGCCGAACACCTCGCGCAGCGCGCCGGCCCACTCGCCGGTGGTGACACCGGCGCGGGCGCACTCCAGCGTGGCCTCCATCAGGTTCTCGGTGCCCGCCGCGGCCTCCTTGAGGCGCTCCAGCGCCTGCCCGGTGGTGGGGAAGACGAACGGGTCGCCGTCGCCCTGGCGGTCCGAGGACTCCTGCCGCTCGGCGCGCCAGCGGCCGATGCGCTCGACGGTGAACGCCTCCGTCGCCGGGTCGACCGTCATGATCGCGCCGTCGAGGTCGGAGGTGAGCGGGTTCTCCTCGGTCTGCTGGAAGCAGTTGACTCCGACGATCTTGTCCTCGCCGGCCTCGATCCGCGCCCGCCGCTCGGCATGCGAGGAGACCAGCTCGCCCTTCAGGTAGCCGGACTCGACGGCGGCCATGGCGCCGCCCATCTCCTGGATCCGGTCGATCTCGGCCAGGCAGTCGGCGACCAGGGAGTCGACTTTGGCCTCGATGACGTGGGAGCCGGCGAAGATGTCCTCGTACTCCAGCAGGTCGCTCTCGTGCGCCAGGACCTGCTGGATGCGCAGCGACCACTGCTGGTCCCAGGGCCGGGGCAGGCCCAGCGCCTCGTTCCACGCGGGCAGCTGCACGGCGCGGGCCCGGGCGTCCTTGGAGAGGGTGACCGCGAGCATCTCCAGCACGATGCGCTGGACGTTGTTCTCCGGCTGCGCCTCCGTCAGGCCCAGGGAGTTGACCTGGACGCCGTAGCGGAAGCGGCGCTGCTTCTCGTTCTCGATGCCGTACCGCTCGCGGGTGACCTGGTCCCAGATGCGGCCGAAGGCGCGCATCTTGCACATCTCCTCGATGAAGCGGACGCCCGCGTTCACGAAGAAGGAGATGCGGGCGACCACCTCGCCGAAGCGCTCCTCGGGCACCTGGCCCGAGTCGCGCACCGAGTCGAGGACGGCGATGGCCGTGGACATCGCGTACGAGATCTCCTGGACCGGGGTGGCCCCGGCCTCCTGGAGGTGGTACGAGCAGATGTTGATCGGGTTCCACTTCGGGATGTGGTTGACCGTGTACGCGATCATGTCCGTCGTCAGGCGGAGCGAGGGACCCGGCGGGAAGACGTGCGTCCCGCGCGAGAGGTACTCCTTGACGATGTCGTTCTGGGTGGTGCCCTGGAGCAGGGAGACGTCCGCTCCCTGCTCCTCGGCGGCCACCTGGTAGAGCGCCAGCAGCCACATGGCGGTGGCGTTGATCGTCATCGAGGTGTTCATCTGTTCCAGGGGGATGTCCTGGAACAGCCGCCGCATGTCGCCCAGATGGGAGACGGGAACCCCGACCCGGCCGACCTCGCCGCGGGCGAGGATGTGGTCCGGGTCGTAGCCGGTCTGCGTCGGCAGGTCGAACGCGACCGACAGGCCGGTCTGGCCCTTGGCGAGGTTGCGGCGGTACAGCTCGTTGGACGCCTCGGCCGTGGAGTGGCCGGCGTACGTCCGCATGAGCCACGGACGGTCCTTCTGGCGCTCTGTCATCTCAGGCTGTCCCTTAGGCCTTTGAACGGTCTCAGACGTTACGGAAGCGATTGATCGCGTCGAGGTGCGTCGCGCGCATCTCGTGGTCGCGCACGCCCAGGCCCTCCTCGGGGGCCAGCGCGAGGACGCCGACCTTGCCCTGGTGGAGGTTGCGGTGGACGTCGTAGGCGGCCTGGCCGGTCTCCTCCAGGGAGTAGACCTTCGACAGGGTGGGGTGGATCTTGCCCTTGGCCACCAGGCGGTTGGCCTCCCACGCCTCGCGGTAGTTGGCGAAGTGGGAGCCGATGATCCGCTTGAGCGACATCCACAGGTAGCGGTTGTCGTACTCGTGCATGTAGCCCGAGGTGGAGGCGCAGGTGGTGATCGTGCCGCCCTTGCGCGTGACGTAGACGCTCGCGCCGAAGGTCTCCCGGCCGGGGTGCTCGAAGACGATGTCGATGTCCTCGCCGCCGGTCAGCTCGCGGATGCGCTTGCCGAAGCGCTTCCACTCCTTCGGGTCCTGGGTGTGCTCGTCCTTCCAGAACTTGTAGCCCTCGGCGTTGCGGTCGATGATCGAGGTCGCGCCCATCGAGCGGCAGATGTCCGCCTTCTGCTCGCTGGAGACCACGCAGATCGGGTTGGCGCCGCCGGCCAGTGCGAACTGGGTGGCGTACGAGCCGAGGCCGCCGCTCGCCCCCCAGATCAGGACGTTGTCGCCCTGCTTCATGCCGGCGCCGTTGCGGGAGACCAACTGGCGGTAGGCGGTGGAGTTGACCAGGCCGGGGGAGGCGGCCTCCTCCCAGCTCAGGTGGTCGGGCTTCGGCATCAGCTGGTTGGACTTGACCAGTGCGATCTCGGCGAGGCCGCCGAAGTTCGTCTCGAAGCCCCAGATGCGCTGCTCGGGGTCGAGCATCGTGTCGTTGTGGCCGTCGGAGGACTCCAGCTCGACCGAGAGGCAGTGGGCGACGACCTCGTCGCCGGGCTTCCAGGAGTTGACCCCGGGGCCGGTGCGCAGCACGACGCCGGCGAGGTCGGAGCCGATGACGTGGTACGGGAGGTCGTGGCGCTTGCTGAGGTCGCTCAGCTTGCCGTAGCGCTCCAGGAAGCTGAAGGTCGACACCGGCTCGAAGATCGAGGTCCAGACCGAGTTGTAGTTGACCGAGGAGGCCATGACGGCGACCAGGGCCTCGCCCGGGCCGAGTTCCGGCACGGGGACCTGGTCGAGGTGCAGGGACTTGCGAGGGTCCTTCTCGCGCGTCGTGAGCCCGGCGAACATCTCCGCCTCGTCCTTGTGCACGGTGATCGCGCGGTACGAGTCGGGCAGCGGCAGGGCTGCGAAGTCTGCGGCGGTGGCGGACTGCGACTGAATCGCGTCCAGGATGTCCTTCACGGTATTGCCTCCGGCAAGCGCTGATGAGGGTGCGCTGAGGGATGCGCGGGTGCGCGGTGCGTGTGTGGTGGGTGCTGCGGGTGCCGTCGGTTCGGCGGAGCGGTGGTGCGGCGCGCCTGTGGTGCGGCGAGCGGGAGCCTGGTGACGCAGGCATCCGGGGCGCGGTCCTGGCCGAGTGGGCGAGGGTCGCGGGGACATCCGGACGGGATTCAACGTATGGCACCCCGTGTCACCCGGCAAGGCACCGCGTGCCAAAAGTTTCTCTCATTTGCCGATTGACCTGCACGGATGAGCGATGATCGATCAGAGTTACCCGTGAGTAGGGGCAAGCCGGACAAACACAGAGGGCCGCCCCCGTGCCGGGGGCGGCCCTCTGTGACGAGAATCGCGCGTGCTGCTTTTGGACTACCTGCTGCGCAGCGCCTCTTCGATGGTCCGCATGACCTCGTCGAGCGGGGCGTCCGTACGGGCCACCGCCACCAGCACCTCGCCCTGGGTGCGGACCGCCGCCGGCGCGGCCGGCGGGGTGGTCAGGGTGCGGCCCGCGCCGATCCCCGTGCCGAAGGTCTTGCGGACGATCGAGAAGGCGTGGTCCAGCTGCGCCTCCACGTCCCCCTGGCCGCCGGCCCGCAGCCAGCGCCGCAGCACGTGGTTGTGGGCGGTCACCACCGCGGAGGCGGCCACCTCGGCCAGCAGCGGGTCGTCGTTGCCGTCGTGGTGGTCCTGCTCATCGAAGTGGGCGAGCAGGTAGCGGGTGAAGAGCCGCTCGTACCGGGCCACCGAGGCGATCTCCCGCTCGCGCAGCGCCGGTACCTCACGCGTCAGCCGGTAGCGCTCCACCGAGACCGCGGGCGAGGCGGCGTACATCTTCATGACTTCCTTGATTCCCCGGCACACCGTGTCGAGCGGGTGCTCGTGCGCCGGGGCCACGTCGAGGACCGCCTCGGCGCGGGTCAGGGTGTCGTCGTGGTCCGGGAAGATCGCCTCTTCCTTGGACCGGAAGTGCCGGAAGAAGGTCCGGCGGGCCACCCCGGCCGTCGCGGCGATCTCGTCGACCGTCGTCGCCTCGTACCCCTTGGTGGCGAACAGCTCCATCGCGGCCGCCGCGAGCTCACGGCGCATCTTGAGCCGCTGCGCGGCCGCCTTGGTGCCGGCCGGGCTCTCCGGGGCGTCGGAGGCCGAGGAGGGGCGGGGCGAGGTCTTGGCGGGCTGGGACATAGAGCGAAAGTACTTCATTTGCGCAGGAGGGCGCGCCCGAGGGGGGTGGGACGGGGATGGATGCGGGGGAGAGCCCGCACTGGGCTCGGGAGGGTTAGTCCGCCGTGAGGGTCCGGCGGACCCGAGCAGCCCTCCCCACGCATCCGGCTCATGGCCCGGCCGGCGCTTACCGGCGGGCGTACTCACGGAATCCGCGGCCGGTCTTCCGCCCCAGGCAGCCCGCCGCCACCAGGTGCTCCAGCAGCGGGGACGGGGCCAGGCCCGGGTCGCGGAACTCCTTGTGCAGGACCTGCTCGATGGCCAGCGAGACGTCGAGGCCGACCACGTCGAGGAGCTCGAAGGGCCCCATCGGGTAGCCGCCGCCCAGCTTCATCGCCGCGTCGATCTGGTCGAGGCTGGCGTAGTGCTGCTCGACCATCTTGATCGCGTTGTTGAGGTACGGGAACAGCAGCGCGTTCACGATGAACCCGGCCCGGTCCCCGCAGTCCACCGGGTGCTTGCGCACCTTCGAGCAGATCCCGCGGACCGTGGCGTGCACGTCGTCGGCCGTCAGCACGGTCCGGACCACCTCGACCAGCTTCATCGCCGGCGCCGGGTTGAAGAAGTGCATGCCGATCACGTCCTGCGGACGCGCCGTCGCGCGGGCGATGGCGATCACCGGCAGCGAGGACGTGGTCGTCGCGAGCACCGCACCGGGCTTGCAGACCTTGTCCAGGGACGCGAACAGCTCCTGCTTGACCGCCAGGTCCTCGGCGACCGCCTCCACGGCCAGGTCCACCTCCGCGAAGGCGTCCAGCGAGCCGGCCGGGGTGATCCGCCCGAGGGTCTGGTCGGCCGCCTCCTGGGTCAGCCGGCCCTTGGCCACCGCACGGCCGAGGGACTTGCCGATCGCCGCCTTGGCCGCGTCCGCCTTCTCCTGGCTGCGCGCGGCCAGCACCACGGTGAAGCCCGACTGCGCGAAGACCTGAGCGATGCCGCTCGCCATGGTGCCCGAGCCGGCCACGCCGACCGAGGAGACCGGGCGGCCCGCTGCGGCCTCGGCGTCGGCCGACGGGGTCTGCGCGTCGGCGACGACCGCCGAGCTGCCGGCCTCCGCGTACGTGTAGAACCCGCGCCCGGACTTCTGCCCGGTCAGGCCGGCCTCGGCGAGGTGGCCCAGGATCGGGGCCGGGGCGTGCAGCCGGTCGCCGGAGGAGGCGTACATGGCCTCCAGGACCGTCCGCGCGGTGTCCACGCCGATCAGGTCCAGCAGCGCGAGCGGGCCCATCGGCAGGCCGCAGCCCAGCCGCATCGCCGCGTCGATGTCCTCGCGGGAGGCGTACTTCGACTCGTACATCGCGGCGGCCTGGTTGAGGTAGCCGAAGAGCAGGCCGTCGGCGACGAAGCCGGGGCGGTCGCCGACCGAGACCGGCTCCTTGCCGAGCTCGCGGGCCAGCGCGGTGACGGCCTCGACCGCGGGCGGGGCGGTCAGCACGCAGGAGACCACCTCGACCAGCTTCATCGCCGGGGCCGGGTTGAAGAAGTGCAGGCCGAGCACGCGCTCGGGGCGCTGGGACTCGGCGGCCATGCGGGTCACCGACAGGGCGTTGGTGCCGGTGGCCAGGATCGTGTCGGGCCGGACGATCGCGTCGAGCTCGCGGAAGACCTGCTGCTTGAGCTCGTAGGACTCGGGGACGACCTCGATCACGAGATCGGCCTCGGCGGCCGCGCTCAGCTCGGAGTAGGTGCGGAAGCGGGCGAGCACGTCGGCCCGCTCCTGCTCGCTCAGCAGCTCCCGGGTGACGGAGCGGGCCGTGGCGGCGGCGAGGGCCGCGGTGGCCCGGGCGGCGGCGGCGACGCTGACGTCGATGCCGATGACCTCGCGGCCGGAGCGGGCGAGGACCTCGGCGATGCCGGTGCCCATGGTGCCGAGGCCGACGACGGCGATGGTCTGGAGGGTGGACTGACTGGACGTGGACGGACGGTCCATCGCGGGACTCCAGTGGAAGAGGGTGACGACTGAGGGTGGCGCGGCGCGCGGTGCACAGCTCGCGGGCGGCGGGGTGATCGGGAGGGAACGCACGGGATGCCCGAAGGGGGCCGAAGCGGCGGCCCTGTCCCGGGGCCACGCCGTGGGTCGTGCGAGAGGTGGAGCGAAGAGTCGTACAGAACGAACCGACTGGCACGGGGCGGCTGCGTCACCAGGCCGGTCCCGTACGTGTTGGAGCGACAGTAACTCGCCGGTAACTCGTGCGCCAGAGCGCGGAGATGTGACCTGTACCGCCCAAATGTACCGATCATCGATCATCGATCATCAATCACGGCGAACGGGCAGTGGCGGACGCCGCGCACCCCTAGGGTGGCCGCGTGAACCACGTGCTGGAGCGCCTGCGGGCGGAGGCCGGACCGTCACCGGAGTACGAGGCGCTGCTGGCGGCGCCGCCCGACGCCCTCGCTGCCTCCCTGACCTCGGCCGGGCTGCCCCTGTGGGCCCGCGAACTGGCCGCGTACCGGCTGGGCCTGGCGGGCGACCCCCGCGCCTTCGAACCGCTCGTGCTGCTGCTCAACCACCGCGACCCGCCGCGCTGCACGGCTGCCGCCGAGGCCCTCGCCGTGCTGGGCGACCCGCGCACCGCCCGCGCGGCGGCGGCCCTGGCGACCAACCGGCTCCGCACCGCCTACGCCCTCCAGCCGGTCCGGCTGCTCACCGCGCTGCGCGCCCCCGAGTCGGCCCCGGCGCTGATCGCCACCCTGGGCCGGCTGCTCGCGCCGAACGACCCGTACTGGCGGGTCGCGCTCGCCTGCGTCGAGGGCCTGGGCACCCTGGCCGACCCCCGGGCCCGCGAGGTCCTGACCCGCGCCCAGTCCCACCCCCGCCTGGCCGAGGCGGCCACGATGGCGCTACGGGGTCTGACCTGAGGCGGGGCGCGGGCTCGGTCTGCCCCTTGAGCCCGGATCAGGCGGAGGAGATCTCCACGTCGGCGCGCAGGCGCTCGTCGAAGTAGGTCACCTTCCAGGCGGGACCGAGCTCCGCGGCGACCCGCCGGGCCAGCGCCTCACCGGTCCGCACGAACGCGGCCTCGGCCTCCTCGGTGGGGAAGCCGGACTCGGCGGGATCGTCCTGGTCGAGCGTCGCGTCGTACGCCTCGGCCCATCTGCCCAGTTCCCCGGCCAACTCGGGCGTCAGCCCCAGAACCGGGTCGTCCGGCGCGATGTCCCCGACGTCGGCGCCGGTGAGCCAGAGCGGGTGGGATCGATAGTCGGCCAGCACGCGAACGGCCTTGGTCTCGACGTTCACGATCCGCTTCCCTTCGTGTTCGCCCCCGAGGTGAACCGTTGATCGACTCCGCGCGACATCACCGTTGCCGTGCGGGCGACCGGCGACCCCGCCGATGTCTCTCCCGTTGCCATCGGTGAGGTCGCTGCGCCCAGCCTGCCAGACCGTATGCCCTGGCCCGGCGAAAATCAATTGCAGTTGGCTGGTCCTCAATCACGGTTGAGCGAGTCGGGGGTGGGGCGCTACCGTCTGCTCCGGAGCGGGCCCGGCCGGGGACGCGTCGGGGGATCCCGTGGCGGTCCGGGCGGCTGTGGTGCCCGTGGGCCCGAACGTTCGTTTCGTGACATCGAGGCCGCCCGTGCGGCCTGAATCAGGGGGGAAGCTCATGACGATATCCCGTGCCCGCAAGGCACTGTTCACCGGTCTGGTCGTTACCGCGACCGCGTTCGCGGCCGTCACCACGCTCGGCGTCGCCTACGCCGGCCCGCAGACCGCCGGCGCCACCACCGCCGGTGAAATGCCCTCCGCCATCGAGGACTTCGCCTACCC